>USBA01000088.1 GCA_900552735.1 uncultured Collinsella sp.
CGAGCACGTCGGAGACGATGTCGGTCATGGGACGGCTGGCCCACTCACCAGAAAGGTCGATGGTCTGGCCCTGGTACTCGATGACCTCAGGGTTGCCGATGGCCTTGTTAGCCGCCTTAATGACACCCTGGGCGAGCGCCTTCATGCCCTCGAGGTCGGAGAAGGCACGGTAGGCCTCCATCGTGGTGAACTCGGGGTTGTGGGTAAGGTCCATGCCCTCGTTACGGAAGATGCGGCCGATCTCGAACACGCGCTCAAAACCACCGACGATGCAGCGCTTGAGGTGCAGCTCGGTAGCAATGCGCAGGTAGCACTCCTGATCGAGCGCGTTGAAGTGCGTGATGAACGGCTTGGCCGTAGCGCCGCCCTGAATGGTCTGCAGGATGGGGGTCTCGACCTCCATGTAGCCGTCAGATTCCATGAAGCGGCGGAAGGTGGAGAGAATCTGCGAGCGCTTGCGGAAGGTCTCGCGAACATCGTCGTTGGCAATCAGGTCGACATAGCGCTGACGATAACGGGTCTCCTTATCGGAAAGACCGTGGAACTTCTCGGGCAACGGACGAACGGCCTTGGAGAGCAGGGTCGCGCTCTTGGGGGCAACGGAGAGCTGGCCGCGCTTGGTGCGAACAACCACGCCGGTCACGCCCAGGATGTCACCAAGGTCGAGAGCCTTGAGCGTATTCCAAGCTGCCTCGTCCATGTCGTTGATGCGGCAGAACAGCTGAATCTCGGCGGTAGCGTCACGCACGACGATAAACATGATCTTGCCCTGGCCACGCTTGGCGACCACGCGGCCGCCGATCTTCACGACGTCCTCAGTATCCTCGCCATCGGCAAGATCGGCATATTTGGCCTCAATGTCGACGACATAGTCCTCGATCTCGGAGTGCTCGGGATAGGGGTTCTGGCCCGCCTCGAACAGGGCGGCGCGCTTTGCCAGACGCGTGGCGCGCTCGTCGTTGAGCGTCGAGGCCTGATCGGCGACGTTCTGGTTCTCTGCCATAAGTTAGCTCCTCAAACTAAAACGCTCCCCAGGATTCGGTCCCAGGGAGCGAAAACATACCTTTACGCGGGACCGTGGTCTAGCGTGCGATCTTGGCGATGGTGTAGACGCGGGTCTTGCCAGAAGGCGTAACGACCTCAACGGAGTCGCCCTCGCCGTGACCGATGATGGCGTGACCGACCGGAGACTCGTTGGAGATCTTGTGCTCGAGCGAGTTGGTCTCGGTGGTACCGACGAGCGTGACTTCCATGACCTCACCGTTGGGATCGATCAGAGAAACGGTGGAACCGATGGAGACGGTCAGATTGCCCGTGGTGGCAGCAACCTGAGCGTTGGCGAGAATAGCCTGAATCTCGGCAATGCGAGCAGCATTCTGGGCCTGCTTGTCCTTGGCGGCATCGTACTCGGAGTTCTCCGAAAGGTCGCCAAACGCGCGGGCTTCCTTGATGTCCTCGACGATCTCCTTGGCGTAATCGCCCTCACGCCAAGCGAGCTCCTCGACGAGCTTCTGGCGGCCCTCAGCGGTCAGTACGATCTGGCTTGCGTCCATACGGATATCTCCCCAACTATGATGTAACGATCAACTGTCAACAAAACGAAAAAGACCGGCTAGCCTGCGGGCAAGCCGGTCAGGTGCTCACCCCAAAGGGATGGGACTACTCTGCGTCCGCGTCGCTGTCCTCTGCCTGCTTTTTCTTGGCAGCAGCGAGCTTGGCCTCGAGCTCTGCGATCTCCTTGTCCTCCTTGGACTCCTCGACCACAACGTCCTCGGCCTGCTTGGTTTCGCCCTTATCGTCGCCCTCCATACCCTCGCGGATATTCTTGACGGTAGAGCCGAGAGACTTGCCGAGCTTCGGCAGGTTCTTAGGCCCGAAGATGATCAAGACAACGACGAGAATAATGATGAGCTCAGGAGCCCTCAGTCCAAACATGTAGACCTCCACAATACAGCGAGACAAGCTCGAATGAGTATACCGCGGGTGCCGCGGTATCACAACAATAGCTAAAAAAAGGGACCGCAAGAAGCGGTCCCTTCTCATGCCCTGGTCGGGTTGACTGGATTTGAACCAGCGACCCCTGCGTCCCGAACGCAGTGCTCTACCAAACTGAGCCACAACCCGTTAGCTCGACTATAGTAACAAAGATTTTCGTCGCGTGCTAGAGAAATTTTTATTTCTTTGTCGCGTCGATTTGAACCGTGTTGGGAATAAGCTCAGTCGCGCAGGCCCACCAGCCATTTTGCTGGGCAGCTCCCGCAAGATGGGCTGCTGCAGCGACGGTATCGCAAATGGCAAACGAGCAGGCACCCGAACCGCACACGTCCACGGCAACGGTTCCCTCCTGTGCGCGCAGCCAGTCGAGAACTGCCTGGATCCGCGGCTCCATCTGCGCGGATATGACGCCCAGATTGTTATGAACGAGCGCATATGCCGCCTCGGCATCGCCGGCGCGTAAGACAGAAGCAATCGCATCGGGTTTTTCCGCGGGCACCGGGCTCTCATCAAATCGTCGATACGCTTCAACCGTTGAAACGCTCGTCTCGTGCGGTTTGACCAATACGACAGGTGTCGCCAGAAGCACAGGATACTCAGTGGCCAGCACATCTCCCCCGCCGACGTAGAATGCGGGACTCGTGTGCAAAAAGAACGGCACGTCGGCGCCGATACCGCGAGCGATGTCATCGAGCGCGGGGTCGGCGCGGTCGATACCCCACAGCTCGGCCAAGGCAACGATGACCGCAGCGGCATCCGTCGAGGGGCCTCCCAGGCCGGCGCACAGCGGGATACGCTTTTCGATCGTCACGCACACGTTGGCATCGCGACCGTAACGCTCGGCCATAGCGATTGCCGCCCGATAGGCCGTATTTTTTTGCATGGGAAAATCGGATGCCGGAACCGTCTGGACGGTCAACGCCTGCGCCGGCGTGACCGTCACGGTATCGGCTAGACCGACGGCTGCCATCAGGGAATCGACCCTGTGATAGCCGCGGGCGTCGCGCTCGGTATGAACCCCCAGATAGAGGTTAATTTTTGCCGGCGCGGTAAGGATGAGGGACCGATCGGTCACCGTTAGTGCTCCTCGAGCTGGTTGCCGAGCGGGGTAAAGATATGCTCGCCACTCTCGGGGTCGAACAGTTCGACCTGGCCGGTAAGGACATCGATATACTGGTAGGACTGACGCGATTTGCGGCCGCGACGCTCGTCAACCTCGACGATAAAGACGGCGGGGTGGACGCTCTTGATGGTGCCCATGCGCTCGATGACGCGGGTACGGCCCATGTTGGCCTTAACCTTGACGCGATCGCCCACCATATCGGTCAGCTTCTCGTGGATGTCGTCGACGTGATTGACTTCCATCTCTTCCATGAATAGGGCCTCCAGAGGGTGCAATTCAAAAAGAGGATAATACCCCTAAGATAGACAAAACTCTAATACTATAGCACCCTGTTGCAGCCATACGCAAGCAGCTAAAAAAGCCCGGTCCCAAATTGACTACTTACAGATTGTCTGTGTCCAGAACGATGGTGAACGGACCGTCGTTGACCAGGTCGACCTTCATATCGGCGCCAAAGATACCGTGCGCCACATGCTCAACGTCCTGAGCGACGAGTGTCAAAAAGTACTCGTAAAGTTCGTTAGCGACATCGGGCGCGCCGGCGTCCGTAAACGACGGACGGCGGCCGTGGCGGCAGTCGGCAAACAGCGTGAACTGCGACACCACGAGCACCTCGCCGTCGACATCGGCCAGCGCCAAGTTGGTCTTGCCGTTCTCGTCCTCGTTGATACGCAGCCCGCGGAGCTTGCCCCACAGCTTGTCGGCTTCGGCGCGTGTGTCGCCGTGGCCCACGCCCAGCAGCACCAGGTAGCCGCGTCCAATGCGGCCCACGCACTCGCCATCGACTGTCACGCCGGCGTTGAGCACGCGCTGCACCACCGCACGCACGGTCTACTCCTCGCCCGTCAGCTTGGCGGACAGATGCTCGAGCGCATGGAAACGATGGCTGATGGCGTTCTTCTCGTCCGCCGTGAGCTCGGCCATGGTCTTGTCCGGCGTATCGACCGGCAGGAACAGCGGGTCGTAGCCAAAGCCGTGATCGCCGCGACCCTCGTGCGCGATAACGCCCTCGCAGGCGCCCTCGCCATAGGTGACCAGGCCGTCCGTATCGATAAGCGCGACGACGCTCATAAAGCGCGCGGTACGATCCTCATCTGCCACGCCTTCTAGGTTAACGAGAAGCTTGGCGTTGTTGGCGGCATCGTCGCCATGCACGCCCGCATAGCGCGCGCTATACACGCCCGGCTCGCCGTCCAGCGCGTCGACGACCAAGCCAGAATCGTCGGCGATGGCCATAAGGCCCGTCTCCTCAACGGCAGCCTGCGCCTTGATGATGGCGTTCTCCAAAAACGTCGTGCCGTTTTCCTCGGGGTCCTCAAAATCGCCCAGCTGACCGAGCGCCACAAAGCGCACCTCGGGCATGACCTTGCCCAAAATGGCCTCGATCTCGGTGAGCTTATGGGCGTTGCCGGTTGCCACGACGATGGTCGCCGCCGGGTCGAGAGTGTCGATGTCAATCTTCTCAAGTGCCATAGCTGGCCTCCTTTGTCTCTATAGCAATGCCGAGTTGAGGACGACGAGGACTTCGGCCTCTCTCCCGTCTCAATCAACGGCAGTCTTATACTTCGACGTTTTCCCAGATAAAACCTGCCAAAATAAACCTGTCCCTTTTTGGCAGGTTAGGCGAGGGCTTGGCGCTGAAGCTCGATGAGCTCGGCGATACCCTTGTCACCCAGGTCGAGTAGGGCGTTGAGACGCTTGCGATCGAAGGGCGCCTGCTCGCCGGTACCCTGGAGTTCGATCATCTCACCGGAATCGGTGGCGACGAGGTTCATGTCGACCTCGGCGTGGCTGTCCTCGGAATAATCCAAGTCGAGCAGGGTGTTGCCGTCGACGACGCCCATGGAAATGGCGGCAACCTGGCCCGTGAGCGGGATGCGCTCGAGTTTTCCCGCCTCGACCCACATGGCAAGGGCGTCGTGCAGCGCCAACCAGGCACCGGTAATGCTCGCCGTACGCGTGCCGCCATCGGCCTGGATCACATCGCAGTCGACGGTAACGGTGTACTCGCCGAGCGCCTTCATGTTGACGACGGTACGCAGGCTGCGGCCGATAAGCCGCTCGATCTCCATGGAGCGGCCCTTGCGGTTGGCATGCTCGCGCTTGCAGCGTTTACCGGTCGAGGCCGGCAGCATCGCATATTCCGCCGTTACCCAGCCGGCCTTGGCGCCCTTGCGCCAACCCGGCACACCCTCCTCGATGATGGCGGCGCACAGTACGCGCGTGTCGCCGAACTCGGCCAGGCACGAGCCGTGGGCGTGCTTCATGACGCCGCGGGTGAGCTTAACGGGGCGCAGCTCGTTGGCGGCGCGGCCGTTGGCGCGGTTGACCTGCATGTATTCCATGGAACTATCCTTTCGGCAAAAGATGTGGCGAAGACTCCGGCGACATTGCGAGCCTAACCGAGTTCGTCGATATCGACGTGCTCGATGCTTTTGAGCGGCTGGCCAAAGATAAAGCTACCCGCCACCGCAAACTCGGCAATGTTGTCAGACGTGGTGGCAAAGCGATGCTGTGGCTCGGCGGTATCGCCCGCCAGCTGCTCACGGCGCGTGAGGATATCGGTCAGCTCGCGGGTGGTCTCCTCGGCGGAGCTCACCACGCGCACCCCGGGTCCCAGCGCATGGCGGATGGGACCCACCAGCAGCGGGAAGTGCGTACAGCCGAGCACCACGGTATCGATGCCGCGATCGTGCAGCGGCTCGACTGTGGCGCCGACCAGCGCGCGAACGGCTGGCGTATCAAAAATATCCTCGTTCTCGAGCCACTGCTCCTGCAGGTGCGCGCCCGAGGCGAGCTCGTGCTCGACGACCTCGACAAAGCTCGAGGCCGGGCAGCCATACACATCGACACCAGCATCCAAGTCCTGAATGGCGCGCGTGTAGGCACCCGAGCGAATGGTGAGGTTGGTGGCCAGCACGCCGACGCGACGCGTACGCGTGCTGTTGATGGCAGCACGTGCGCCCGGAGCGATCACGCCGATCACGGGAACGTCAAGCACTTGCTGAGCCAGACGCAAGGCCGCGGCGGTCGCCGTGTTACAGGCGATGACCATGATCTTAACGTCGTGCCTCGATAGCCAGCGGCCCGCCTGCAGCGCAAACGAGCGAACCTCGTCCTCGGTGCGGGTGCCATAAGGGCAGCGCTTAGTGTCACCGAAATAGTAGACGGACTCGTGCGGAAGCGCCGTTGCAATCGCGCGCGCGACCGTTAAGCCGCCCAGGCCCGAGTCGAACACGCCGATCGGACGCGTGTCCCCGGCCAGATTATCGATATCGGACATTACCTCACCAGATTCTCTCTCGAAAAATGCGACCATGCGTGATGCGTCGCGCTACGAACGGGCCGCGACCAACAGCTCGGCCGTTGCCACCCAACCGTCGACAATCTTGCCGCGCGTAATATAGGCATTGTCGCAGGCATCCAAGAACTCCAGGGCACCGGCGCTCGTCAGACCGTTCTCGACCAGGCAGAACATGCCAACATGGTCGGCCATGTAGAAGTCGGACTCGGAGTCGCCGAGCGCAAGCGTCTCCTCGCGCTCGATCCCCAGGTGCTCGCAGAAGCGCGCAATGGCAACGCCTTTGTTGAGACCCGCCGGATTGATGTTGAAGGCGCGGCCGTCCTCGACGCGATTAAGCTCGAGCGTCGTCGGCTTGGACAGGTGAGTCAGATGGCCGTTGCAAGCCCAGACCAGACCGCAGCCGGCCTCGTCCAGGATGGCCTGGACCTCATCGTCGGGCACATCGCCGCGCATGCCGACGGTGACCTCACGGTACTTGTAGCCGGTCGACATGTCGTTGTGGTATTCGATCTTGTGCGGCCAGCGGGCAAGGATCTTCTCGCACACGCCAGTCTGCTCGATCACCTGGTGCGGCGTGAGACCGCAGGCGGGGTCGTAGGGCATGTCGCCCGTCAGGTACTCCCAGTCGTTGGCCTTGAGGTCGTACATGACCAGGCCGCCCATCTCGCCGATGTAGGAGTTGAGGCCGAGCACGCGGGCGTCCTCATGGATCATGGTGCGATTGCGACCCGAGGTGGGGACCACCTGGATGCCGGCACGGGCGAGCGCGACAACCGCCTCGACGAGCTTGGTCGAGGGATTGCCGTCGTTATCGCGCAGTACACACGAGCCGGGGGCGAGCATCGTGGCATCCAAATCGGTAAAGACATACTTAACCTTGGCAAGGCGTTCGCGCATCTCGCCCGAAAGGTCGGCGACGGTCGGCAGGGTGTTATGAGACATGGTCACTCCATTACGTAGAAGGGGCTTGGTCTTGAGCGGCGCGTTTACTTAGGAAAAACGCGTTT
>USBA01000089.1 GCA_900552735.1 uncultured Collinsella sp.
GGTTGGGCTAGACCAAAGACAATCTCGTGCATCCCCTGCGGACTCATATGGAAAACGCCACCGCCGGAGGGGAGCTCGGCGGTGGCGTTGTTAAACGGTGCTGGGGCTCGGGGCCTTCGCGGGAGCTGCCATGTGCGCAGAGGCGTCTAAGAGCGCTTGCGGCTCGCCATGGTGCCTGCGGCGATAGCGGCTGTTCCCGCAAGGACGGTTGCCACGATGGCCGCACTCGAGGTGTCGCCGGTTGCCGCGAGCACGCCGGTAGTCTTGGCTTTCGTGGTTGAAGCCGCAACGGCCTTGGTCGGCTTTGAGCCCTCAGGCTTGGGGTTCTGCTTGGACTCCGCGGGCTTGCTTTCTGCGGGCTTGGTCTCGTCGGGCTTGGGGTCTTCCGGCTTGGCTACCTCGGGAGGTGCGATGGTCGTACTTTTGGCGACTGCTTTGATATAGAGGGAGTCGACCGTGGCGTCACCCGTGCCGATGGCTTGGCCTGCCTCGTAGATGCCGTCACGGAGCTTGCGATAGTCAATGACCTTGCCGCCTTCGGGCGTCTGGATGGCGGCGTTCTCAATCTTGATGGTGCCGATTGTCTTGCCGTCAGCGCTCATGGCACGGGCAAAGATTGCCGCTGTATCTCCTTCGGCCGTTACCTTGCTGCGGATGATCGAGATGACTGCGGGTGTGACGCCCTCGCTGGTCTGGGCGATGATGCCGATGTTCTCGCCTTGGGGTTCGCGCCTCGTCTCGCCATCTTGGTTTTCGCTGTAGGGGATGGGGCCGTCGCCGTTCTCGACATAGCGGGCTATGGCCTTGACAACGGAGTCGCTGATGTAGATGTGGCCGCCCTTCTCGTTGGGTCGATCGTTTCTGGTGGAGAATGCAGCCGAAACCTCGCCTTCCGCAAACGCGTCCACGGTGGAGCCGTTCTTGATGTCGATGTCGTCCTGGTAGGTGAAGAGGGCGTTGGCGCCACCGTATCTGCCTTTACTTGCACGGACCGTCACGTTTGCATGATCGAGGGTGATGCCTTTGTGGGCATAGACGCCATATTCAACACCGTTTACGTTGAGGGAGGCGTTTGTGGCTGCGAGGCTGCCCTTGGCCTCGACGGCAGCGTCTTTCTCGGAGCTTGCCTTGACCTGGCTGCCGTCCGAGATGTTGATATTGCCGCCGCTCCAAAGGGCCTCACCATCGGCTGAGCTTGCCTCGACCGTCCCGCCACCCTTGATGGTGAGGTTCTTGTCGGCTCCAATACCCTTGTCCTTGGTAGCCCTGGCGGTGACGGCTCCGCTGTCGTCAATCGTGATATTGCCGTTTGCCCTGATGCCATCCGATGCACCCGTGGCGTTGACGTTGCCCGAACCTTTGATAGCGAGATCACCTCCGGCATTGATGGCATCAAACCCAGTGCTCGTGGCGTTGACGGATCCGGCTCCGTCGATGTTGATATTACCCGTGGAGAGGATAGCGTCCTCAGTAGATGTCACGCTGAGCGTGCCGCCCTCGTCGCCTTGGATATTGAGCTCGGCATTCTCGTTAGTGCCATGAGAAACGTTGATGCTTTCGATCCATTCGGCAGTGACGATGTTGGTTCCCGAGTAATTCACGTTGAGCTTGCCTGCGGCCTGGATCTCGCCGCCGTTATAGTTGTTGAGCTTCAAGTCGTCGGCGCCGTCCCACGACCAGGTACCGGCCTCGTCGCTCGCCGCGGTGTTGTACTTGTTGCCGCCGACCTTGACCCATTCCGCTGCGAGCGAGACGCTCGGCATGAGCAGCGAGCTCACCGTGAGCGCGCACACGGCGCCCGAGACGATGCGGCGCGTCACGCGGCGCCAGCTGCCGTGTGCGAGCAGCGTGCGACGGCGCACGTCGGGCTCGACAAAATGGGCTCCAGAGGTTTTGTCATTGCGCTTGGGGGTCGTGAACAAGGCGGCCATGGTTACTCCCATCCTCATAGGGCCTATGCGATTACGCCCAGCATATCTGCAGGATGAAGCCGGCGGTAGTGCCGTTTGGAGGGCAAAATGTCCAAAACTTGGGAAGCAATACATCGCGCGTCCGTGCGTTGCCTGGCTTTAAAAAAAGCGCGGAGCCGCTCGATGCGACCCCGCGCTTTGGTGTTCTGCTTTGGCAGCTTTGCCGTTACGCTACAAAGAAGTAGACGAGGAAGGCAAGGGCTGCGATCCACATGAGCGGCTTGATCTTGGAGGCCTCGCCCTTAAAGAGCGCGACGATCACGTAGGCGATAAAGCCCAGGCCGATTCCGGCAGAGATGGAGTAGGTGAAGGGCACGCCGGCGACAATCATGAACGCCGGGAAACCCTGCGACACGTCGGACCAGTCGATCTCGGAGGCCTCGCTCATCATGAGGTAGCCGACGTAGACCAGAGCACCGCAGGTGGCGGCACTGGAAACGATGGTGACGATGGGGGAGAAGAACGCGGCGAGAATGAACAGCACGCCGGTGGTGACGGAGGTGAGGCCCGTGCGGCCACCGTCGGCAGCGCCAGAGGTGGACTCGACGAAGGTGGTGATGGAGGAGACGCCCATAAAGCCACCGGCAGCAGCGGCCACGGAGTCGACGACCAGGATGGGGCGGATGTCCTCGACATTGCCGTCCTCGGTCAAGAACTCGCCCTGCTTGGCGACGGCCATCGCGGTGCCCATGGTGTCGAAGAAGTCGCTCATGAGCAGCGAGAAGGCAACGACGAGCAGCATCGGGTCGGTCAGAACCTTCACGATGGCCATGTCGCCATCGGCGGTGCTGGCAAACGGGGCGCCAAAGGTCGAGAAGTCGAGCGGTGCGATGAGGCCCTCGGGCGCATGAGTGACGCCCAGCGGGATACCGGCGATAACGGCGAGGATGATGCCGATGAGCAGCGAGCCCGGCACGTTGCGGGAAGCCAGGGCGACCGTCACGACGATGGAGATGATGCCGACGATAAAGGTGGGGGAGGCGATGTCGCCCAGGCCGACGAGCGTACCGGCGCCAGCGGTGATGATGCCGGCGTCGCACAGGCCGATCATGGCGATAAACAGGCCCAGACCCACCGAGATGGCGTGGCGCAGGACCACGGGGATGGCGTCCATGATGGCCTCGCGCAGGCCGCACAGGACGAGCAGCAAGATGACGATACCCTCGAGGAAGATAACGCTCATGGCAACGTGCCAGTCGCCGCCGCACATGGTGGTGGCGATGCCCGCGATCATGGCGTTGATGCCCAGACCCGACGCGCAGGCGAGCGGGCGGTTTGCGAAGATGCCCATGCAGATGGTCATGATGCCGGCGCCCAAGCAGGTGGCGCAGGCGAGCGCTCCCGCATCGATGCCGGCGCCCGAGAGCACCGCAGGGTTGACGGCGATGATGTAGGCCATCGCCAGGAATGTTGTCAGTCCAGCGCGAAGTTCGGTCCCGATTGTGGACTTGCGCTCACTGACGTGAAAAAGTTCGTCCATGCATACCCTTTCCTTGTTCGGCCCCGAGTTTAGGCCGATTGACACGAACGTTCTCACTATAGCCCCTTTACGACGCTGTTGTTCCTCGCATGTTGATGTTCGGCGCTTTGTAGCAGACGGGCGGTATTTTCCGTATGAAAATGTGTGGGTACCGTATACTTAAGCAGTTACAACGACCCCTATGGAGGAACGTATGATTAAAGAGCTCTGCCACGACGAGGCTATTCTGTCCCAGCGTTGCGAGGTCGCGACCGTCGAGGACGAGTCGGTGGCACAGGACCTGATCGATACCATCAAGTCGCTCGACGATGCCGGCTGCCTTGCCGCCAACCAGATCGGCATCACCAAGAAGGTCTGCGTCTACCTGGACGATGCCGGCGAGCCCCATGTGCTCTACAACCCCCGTCTGGTGTTTGGCCTGGGTGCCAGCAAGATGGAGGAGAGCTGCCTGACGCACGACGAGATCACCAAGTCCACGCGCTACATCAAGTGCAAGGTTGCCTTTGACCAGATCGTCGACGGCAAGATGCGCGAGCGCAAGCAGGACTTCGTCGGCTTCGAGGCACAGATGATCCAGCATATGATCGACCACTGCCTCGGCAAGCTTGTCTAGGGTGACCACAGCACCACACCTCGCCGCTCACTCGTCGCTTGCGTACCATTAGTACGCGGCGCTCCTCGTTCGGGGCGATCTGTGGCACTGTGGCACCCTAGACCGACCTGTTAGGGTGACTTTATTACGTTCATATGTGGTTTTTGGTCCGGGCGTGACATTGTTGTCATGTCCGGGCTTTTGTGTTTAGCGCCTTTTTGTTTGGTGACAATAACCTTAGCAAGAACGTAAAGCTAGGAGGCGCTATGTGTACGAGCATTCGATTTACCGATAATTCCGGCCACATGTATCTAGGCCGCAACCTCGACTGGAGCTTTGACTATGGCCAACAGGTTCGCGTGATGCCTCGCGGGTTTCACATTCCGTATTCGTTTATCGACGACGCGACAGCGGCACACGCGGTGATCGGTATGTGCATCGATTACAAGAACTATCCCATGTTCTTCGACTGCGGCAACGATGCGGGCCTCGCCGTGGCGGGTCTCAATTTCCCGGGTTATGCCGAGTATGCCGAGGACCCTGTCGACGGCAAGACCAATATCGCAGCCTATGAGTTTCCCCTGTGGGTGGCAGCGACGTTCTCGACGGTCGATGAGGTCGAGGCCGCGCTGCGCGACACGGTGATTGTCGCCAAATCTGCCGGAGAGGGGCTGGGCGTGTCGCTGCTCCATTGGATTATCGGCGACAGCCAGCGCAGCATCGTGGTCGAGATGATGGCTGACGGCCTGCATGTATACGACGATCCGGTCGACACCCTTGCCAACCAGCCGACCTTCCCGTGGCACATGGAAAACCTACGCACCTATATCACCGCCACAAGCGATTTTCCGCAGACGGCGACGTGGCGTGGCGCCGAGCTTAAGCCCTATGGAGCCGGTGCCGGCATGCGCGGCATTCCCGGCGACTGCTATTCGCCGAGCCGTTTTGTAAAGGCGGCGTATCTCAATGCCAATTACCCGCAAAAGGAGAGCGAGACCGAAAACGTCGTCCGTATGTTCCGCTCGCTCGAGGGCGTGGTGATGATTGAGGGGGCGTCCAGGATGGGCGATGGCAAGTTCGAGAAGACTATCTACACCGGATGCTTTAGCGCGCGCACGGGCAATTATTACTACGCGATGTATGGGGATCCGTCGATTCGCTACGTGAGCCTGATGGATGCCGAGGGCGCGAGCCCCGATAGACTCGTGGTTCCCGAGCCGCGTCGTTCGTAGCCGCTAGCTTTACTGCAATGCAAGGCGGCCCTGCGTCTCCCGTGAGATGCAGGGCCGCTGTCGTTGATTTGTGACGTCGCTAGAAGTTGGCGTCGTTGAGTTGTTCGCTCTCGAGGCCGTCGAGCAGTTGCTGTTCGGGCGTATCGGCGACGCTCTCGAGTAACTCGGTGGGGTCGACGTTCATGTTCCTACCGGCTTCGTTGCCGTTGACCAGGTCGTCCGAGAAGATATCGACTTCCATTTCCTCGGCCTCTTCGATCTGAACCTCGAGCGGCACCTGGGTGCGCACGAGCTTAACGGCCGGGCGCATGCGGGCAAACAGCGGCACGTACTCGATGATGATGGCCGAGTTCTCAAGACCGTACCAGCGTGCCGGGCTTCCGCAGGCGCGGCGGACGGCGTACTTGATGGCCATCACGCGGTGGTCATTGCGGTTGATGTCCGTTTCGGGGGCAAGCATCTTGCGCAGCATGCAAAAACGGAAGTCGCCCACGTTGCCGCGCGTCTCGTAGATGGAGTAGGTGTGATGCTGCGGCGGCAGCTCGCCCGATGCCATCAAGTCGCCAACAATCTGGCGCAGGTAGGCATTGATGCGCTGGTTGACCTTAAAGCCCAGGTCCAAGCGCACGCGGAACAAAAAGTCCGTGCCAAAGGTCTCGACGGAATACTCGTGCGTATAGGGCTCGTCGGTAACGTGCACGTTGATGAACCAGTATGCCTTGGCGCGCTTGGGATGCTTATCCAAGATGGAATAGAGCACGTCGCGGTCGAGCGTGAGCGGGTCGGGACTGTTGGTAAGGAACACCAGATTGTCGGCGAGCACGGGGTAGGTCTCGTCGTTGCGCAGGCGGTCGAGCTGGTCAATGTACTTGGAGACGGGCAGCAGGATCGTCTGCGTGCGCTCGATGGCGGTGCCGCGGCGCCACACGTACATAAGGCCAAACAGCAGCGAGGCCAAGAAGATCATGACGTAGCCGCCGTCAAAGAACATGGTGAGGCACGAGGCGAAGAAGCACAGCTCAATGGCGCCAAAAAGTAGGGCAAAGACGCAGGCGCCCAGCTTGCGCTTGAGAATGCCGGCGATATAGCTCGTCAGCAGCGTGGTGGTCATGAGCATGGTCACGGTAATGGCGAGGCCGTAGGCGCTCTCCATGCGCTCGGAGTTTTGGAACAGCAGCACGATGAAGATGCAGCCGACCCACATGATGTTATTGACGAGCGGAATATAGAGCTGGCCCTTGGTGTCGCTGGGGTAGTGGATGCGCAGGTGCGGCATAAGGTTGAGGCGCGTTGCCTCGGATACCAGCGAGAACGAGCCGGTGATGAGCGCCTGTGAGGCGATGATGGCCGCCACGGCCGAAAGCACGATGGCAAAGGGGCGTAGGGGCTCGGGGAGCATCATATAGAACGGGTTGACGATATCCATCGCGAGCATCTGGGGGTTGGAGTTATTGGCGAGTAGCCAAGCTCCCTGACCCAGATAGTTGAGGATGAGGGCCGCCTTAACAAACGGCCAGGATGCATAGATGTTAGCCTTGCCCACATGACCCATGTCCGAGTAGAGCGCCTCGGCACCGGTTGTCGACAGGAAGACAAAGCCGAGCACCATGATGCCCGAGTGGTTGATGGGCGAGAACAGGAACATGATGCCGCGGATGGGGTTGAGCGCGCGCAGGATAGACAAATTGCCGAGCATGTTGAACAGGCCAGCGCCTGCCAGGAACAGGAACCACAGCGTCATGAGCGGGCCGAACAGCTTGCCGATCGACGAGGTACCGGCGCGCTGCATGGCAAATAGGCCGCAGATAATGATGATGGTAATAATGATGACGTTAGTTTGCCCGTCACCCAATAGCGCGTGGCCCCACTCGATGGTGCGCAGGCCCTCGATGGCTGTGGTGACCGTGACCGCGGGGGTGAGGATGCCGTCGGCGAGCAGCGCCGCGCCGCCGATCATAGCGGGGAGAATCAGCCACGGTGCCACCTTGCGCACGAGACTGAACAGGGCGAAGATGCCGCCTTCGTTGTGGTTATCGGCCTTCATGGCGATTACCACGTACTTGACCGTGGTCACGAGCGTCATGGTCCAGATGACGAGCGAAAGCGCGCC
>USBA01000090.1 GCA_900552735.1 uncultured Collinsella sp.
GCTGCGCTGTCCAAGACGTCGGCTTCGGCGAACGCTGCGGTCGGAAAGATGACGGGCGCCTTGACGTCTACGACCACTCGCATCGACAACTCGCTCGAATCGCTTCAAACGACAATTGACCACAACAACGCGCTGATCGACCGCCTGCAGAGGTTGGCGGACAGCGTGCCGACGGGTTCGGAGAAAATCAACGCGCTCATCGCGTCGACGATCGAGACGCTTCGAGGACAAAACGAAAGCCTCCAGGTCGTCAAGGACAATCTCTCGGCGCAGTCGAGTGCGATTGCGAATGACGCTTCGGCCGTTTCGAGCGCCAGCGACGCTATCAATACTGCAATTCAGACCGGCACGACCAACATTAGCCAGGCTCAGACGGATCTTGGTCAAAATGCGCTGCCGAAGGCTTCCAGCGCGCTCGACTCTTTCTCGGTTGTATCGGGCGACCTAACCGGTATCGTGTCGGGCCTCACGCCTACAATCGCCAATGCGCGCGGTACGCTATCGCAGCTCGATGCCACGCTCAAGCAGGCCAAGAGCACGCTGTCCCAGACCGATGCCTCACTTGCCAAGGTTCAGGACAAGCTTGCGACCGCCGCTAACGACATCGCGGCGCTGCAGACCTCCGAGTCCATGGGCGAGCTGTCTGATCTGATGGGCGTCGATGTCAATGACGTGGCAGATTTCATGGCATCTCCGGTTGAGTTGACGTCCAAGTCGATCTATCCGGTCAAGAGCTTTGGTTCGGGCATCGCCCCCTTCTACACTAATCTGGCGCTTTGGGTGGGCGGTTACGTACTCATCGCCATCTACAAGCTCGAGGTCGATCGCGAGGGCATTGGCAGCTTTACGGCGCGCCAGGGCTACTTCGGCCGTTGGATGCTCCTGGTGATTTTGGGCGCGCTCCAGGCCATCATCGTGACGGTGGGCGATCTGGTCATTGGCGTGCAGTGCATCAACCCGCTGCTGTTCGTGCTGGGCGGCATCGCTATCTCGTTCACGTACGTCAATATCATCTACGCGCTGTCCACTACGTTTAAGCATATCGGCAAGGCGATTGGCGTCATCCTGGTTATCGTGCAGATTCCCGGTTCGTCGGGCATGTACCCCATCGAGATGATGCCCGGCTTCTTCCAATGGCTGCATCCGCTGCTGCCCTTTACCTACGGCATCAATCTGCTGCGCGAGACCGTCGGCGGCATGTACTCGTTCAACTACCTGTTCAACCTGTGCATCTTGGGCGTGTTCCTTGCCATCGCACTCTTTATTGGCTTGCAGCTGCGTCCGCTGCTGCTCAACCTTAACCTGCTCTTTGATAAACAGCTTTCCACGACCGGTATGATGATTTGCGAGTCCAACGACCTGCCGCGCCAGCGCTACTCGCTGCGCACGGCCATGCGTGTCATGCTCGATTCCGATTCGTACCGTCGCGAACTGCTCGATCATGCGGTCGCCTTTGAACATCGCTACCCGTACTACATCAAGGGCGGTTTTGCCGCCGTGGTGGGCGTTCAGGTCCTGCTCTTTGTCCTGTCGACGGTTCTCGATATCGACAATAACGGCAAGATCATCCTGCTTGTTATTTGGATCATCTCGGTTATTGCCATCTGCGGCTGGCTTATCAATATCGAATATATCCGCGCGAGCCTCAATACCCAGATGCGCATCTCGGCGCTTTCGGATGAGGACCTGCGTCGCGAGATGCGCGAACACACGGCCGCCATTCCTGCCGCCCGCCACATGTTTGGCCTCAACGCCAGCGAGCGTGGTGCCAAGGGCGACGATCAGTCCACGGGCCGCTTGCCGCATATCGGCTCGCACCATAAATCTCAGGGCAGCGACAGCACAGCCACAAATGATGGAGATACCACCGCGCTTGGCAAGCACTCCAAAGGAGGTGAGGCATAAATGAAGAACATCCTGCATCTGTTTAAGCGCGATGTCCAAAACGTGTCTCGCTCCGTGATCGGCTTGGTTGTCGTGATGGGCCTCATTATCGTACCGTGTCTGTACGCGTGGTTTAACATCGCCGGCAGCTGGGATCCGTACGGCAACACCGGCAATCTTAAGATCGCCGTGGTCAACACCGACGAGGGCTACGAGAGCGATTTGATTCCCGTCGAGGTCAATGTGGGCGAAAACGTAACCGCCACCCTGCGCGGCAACGAGAGCTTCGATTGGGTTGTGCTCAACAATCGCGAAAAGGCTATCGAGGGCGTTAAGTCGGGCGCGTACTATGCTGCCGTCGTTATCCCCAAAACGTTTAGCGCTGACATGATGACGCTTTTCTCGACCGACGTGAAACACGCTGATATCGAGTTCTATGAGAACCAGAAGGCCAACGCCATCGCCCAGATCGTGACCGAAAAGGGCTCGAGTGCCGTTCAGAACCAGGTCAACGAGACCTTTACCGAGACCATCACGACCATCGGTCTTAAGACGGTGTCCAGCCTGCTCGATTACATGAGCACCGACCAGGTCAGCAACTTTATCGCCAACCTGTCCTCGACGCTCGGCGATTCGATTGAGGACCTGCGAGACGTTCAGGCAAATGCTTCGTCGCTGGCGGGCATTTTGAGCTCCACGTCCGATTCACTGACGTCGGCGAGCGGCATGCTCAAGCAGACGGGCACGGTCGATGAGTCAACGAAGCAGCTGATAGAGCATGTCAAGAGCGGTATTAGCGATTCCAAGGAAGCGCTGAAGGACGCCAACGACGCCATCAATGCCGCGATTGACGGAAGCGCGGGCTCGTTTGACAACGTGTCCGCCGAGCTCGCAAAGGCATTCGACGCTGCAAACAAGCATGTCGATCTTACGGTGTCTCAGCTCAAAGATGGCGCAGCGTCACTCAATAAACGTGCCGACGAGATTGATGCCACGGCGAACGAGCTCCGTAGTCTTGCTGGCCAGGTGAGTAACGATAAGCTCAAGGCAGGGCTTGAGGACGCGGCTGCCGAGCTTGACAAAACCGCGACGGAGTACCGCAACAATGCCAATGAGCTGACGAATATCGCGACGTCGCTCACGAAGAGTATGGCCGAGGTCAACAACTCGCGTGCCGAGGTCGATCAGGCCATCGCCGATGCCAAGGCCGGCATCGCGGGTGCCAAATCCGATTACGATTCCACGTTCTCGGTTAAGGCCAAGGAGCTCAAGAAGACCGTCTCGGGGGTTCTGGATTCACTGAATGGTATCTCGGGCGATCTGGATAGTGCTGTTGCCGGCCTGACCGATGCATCCGGTTCGCTGGCAAAGGGTCTCTCCAAGGCTGCAAAGCTGGTCAACAAGGCTTCCGATCAGCTGGGCGAGGCGTCGGACAAGATCAGCGCGTTTAAGGACGAGCTTGATGGTGCCCTGATGTCGGATGACCTCGCTACGATCAAGACGATGATCGGCAATGATCCCGAGGGTCTGGCCGTGTCGCTTTCCGGCCCCGTCGCGCTCGACCGCAAGCCGGTCTATCCGATCCGCAACTACGGTTCGGCCATGGCACCGTTCTACACGATTCTGTCGCTCTGGGTCGGCTCGATCGTGTTGGCGGCCATGATGAAGGTCTCGGTTGACGATGAGCTCATCAACGAGCTCATCCCCGTACGCCTGCACGAGATCTACCTGGGTCGTTACCTGTTCTTTGGCGGTTTGGCCCTGCTGCAGGCAACACTCGTGTGCGCGGGCGACATTCTGTTCTTTGGCATTCAGTGCGACAACCCGCTGCAGTTTGTGCTGGCGGGCTGGGTTGCGAGCCTCGTGTTCTCCAATATCGTCTACACGCTTACGGTTTCGTTTGGCGATATCGGCAAGGCGCTCGCTGTCGTGCTGTTGGTCATGCAGGTCGGTGGTTCGGGCGGCACGTTCCCTATCGAGATGACCGGCCCCGTGTTCCAGGCGATCTATCCGTTCCTGCCGTTTACTCACGGCATCAACGCCATGCATGCCGCCATGGCTGGCGCCTACCATATGGAGTACTGGGTTGAGCTGGGCATTCTGGCGAGCTATCTGATTCCGTCGCTGGCCTTGGGCGTCGTCTTCCGCCGTCCGGTCATCAAAGCCAACGACTGGATTATCGAAAAGCTGGAGTCAACTAAATTAATCTAGCGCAACAATGTAAACGCCGTCGGAACATCAAGGTCTTCCAACCCGATGCTTTAGCGTAGTGAATTGCGTGGACTGCTTGGTTGTTGCTACAGTAGCGGGGCGTGCCGGGGGTCCGGTGCGCCCTGTTCTTATTTGACCATGAGGCGGCACGCAGCCATACGCGTGCGGACACCACGCCCAGATTGAGTGTGAGGATGTTCCATGGCCCAATACGCTGCCAACGAAATCGAAAACTTGCCCGATAGCCCTGTAGCCCGTGAAGACCTGGGTGCCGGCGGCGTCTCTCGCGGTGCCGGCGCACGCTCGCCGCTGTTCTGGAAGGTTCTGCTATTTTCGGTGGCGGTCGTTTGGGGTTACTCCTTTACCACTATGAAGGGCGCGCTCGACACCATTCCGGCGTTCGAGCTGGTCTATGTTCGCTTTCTCCCGGCATCACTGGTTATGTTTGCCATTTTCCATAAGCGCATCATCGCTCATTTCAATGCCCGCAACCTGATCGTCGGGCTTGGCATGGGCGCGCTCATGTGGGGTGCCTACGGTTTACAGACGATCGGCCTGGCACAGACCACGGCAGGCAAGAATGCTTTTTTGACGGGCACGTACTGCATCCTTGTGCCGTTCGCGAGCTATTTTCTGAGCGGCGAAAAACTCACCCGCTATAACCTGGGTGCAGCACTGCTGTGCTTGGCGGGCATTGGCCTGGTGGCGCTCGATAGCGTTGAATTCAACATCGGCGATGTCATTACGCTGGCGGGTGCGGTCTTTTTCGCCATCCAGATGGCGGTGACCGCCAAGTACGGTCGCAAAATGGACATCAACGTCATCACGTTTTGGATGTTTGTGGGCAACGGCGTGCTGAGCCTGGTCTCGTCGCTGCTATTCGAGACCCAGGCGCCTCTGTCTGTGTGGACGCCGAGCTTTATCGGTGCGATGGCGTTTCTCTCGGTGGGCTGTACGTGCGTGGCCCTACTCATCCAAAACGTCGGTCTGGCACATGTTCCGGCCTCGACGGGTTCACTGCTCCTTTCGATGGAGTCGCCTTCGGGTGTGCTGTTCTCGGTGCTGCTGATGGGGGAGGCGCTCACCTCGCGCCTGCTCGTCGGCTTCGCTCTCATCTTCCTATCGATTATTTTGAGCGAGACGCATTTCGATTTTTTGCGCAAAAAGCCGCGCCCGCAATTGTAAACAACTTGTTGCGCCGCCCTCCCGGGGCGGCATTTTTTATGCCTCGCCCTTAAAGTAGTACCTTGCACTTTACGCTATCAAAGTGCTTGCTGCAAAAACGATACTGGAGGGCATCTATGGCACCAGCTTTGTCCGATCTTCAACCGCAATCAGCGCCCAAGGCCACCGCAGCGGCGCAGACCGCTATCGGTGACGGCCTTGTTGCAGAAGCTCAGGCTTTTGCAGACGAGCTCGCTACGTGGCGACACGATTTACACCAGATGCCCGAGCTGGGCAATAGCCTCCCGCAGACCTCTGCGTATATTCAAGCGCGCCTGACCGAGATGGATATCCCATTTGCCACGCTCGTCGATGGTTCCTGTGTTGTGGGCCTTGTCGGCGCCGGTGCCGCCGCGGCCCAGGGCAATGGCGTCTGCACGGACGAACAGGCCGGTACGGTCGTTATGCTGCGTGGCGACATGGATGCCCTGCCCGTTACCGAGGAATCCGGCGAGCCTTTCGCCTCTACGAACGGCTGCATGCATGCTTGCGGTCACGATATGCACGCGACGGCGCTGCTTGGTGCGGCTCGTATGCTCAAGGCCCGCGAGTCCGAGCTTCTCGACGCCAACGCCACGGTTAAGTTGCTGTTCCAGCCGGGCGAGGAAACCTTTGAGGGTGCCCGTGCTGCCATCGTCGACGGTTTGCTGCAGAGCCCACGCCCCCAGGCCGCCTTTGCCATGCATGTCAATAGCCAGTCGCCGCTTGGCCTGGTGCTCTACGGCAGCCCGGCGCTCTCGGGCGTGTACGGTTTCCGCATCACGCTGCAGGGCAAGGGCGGCCATGGCTCGAGCCCCGAGATCTGCATCGACCCCATCACGGCCGGCGTCCATGTGCATCTGGCGCTTCAGGAGCTCATCTCCCGCGAGGTGCCGGCGGCCAAGGAGGTCGCGCTTACCGTTGGCAAGTTCGCCGGCGGTCAGGCCGCAAATGTCATTCCAGATACCTGCGTGCTCGAAGGTACGCTGCGCGGCTTCGACGTCGAGCTCATGGAGCACCTCAAGACCCGCATCGCGGAGGTCGTCAACGGCGTGGCCGCAACGTATCGCACGTCGGCCACCATCGAGACGCTCTCGGATGTTCCCCCGCTCGTGCTCGATGACGACGTGACCCAGGCTTCGCTTGGCTACGTGGGTGCGACGCTGCCCAAGGCCGCCTTCTTGCCGCTGTTCCATGCCATGGCGAGCGAGGACTTTGCGCTTATCTCGAGTGAGATACCGAGCGCATACTTTACGATCGGCGCGGCTGTGACCGATACGGACGAACACTTTGCCCAGCATCATCCCAAGGCGCGCTTTAGCGATGCCGAGCTGCCACTTGGTGCCGCGGCTTATGCGGCAGTCGCTTTGGGCTATATCGCCGACCACCGGTAGTACCCAACCTTGCCTTTCAAGCCTGCGGGCATGGCCATAAGGCCTATGCCCTTGTCTTTCAAGGCAATCTTGGGCACTACCGGCGCCTGGCTTTGTCATCATGGCCACGTGCTACACGATTTTCGTTAACTGCATGAGCCTGTTTCAGCCGCTCGTCGTCAGCGACCTGGGCATCACGCTTGCGCAGTACAACATCTCCAACGCCATCTCCACCGTGGTGAGCGTTATCGGCTCACTTGTGATCGGTCATGTTGCCGATAAAGTAAGCGGTCGCGTTTTGGGCTCCCTCACTGTTATCGCCACCTCTGCCGTTCTTGCCGGAATGAGCTTTGTCGGTGAGCTATGGCAGGTCTACGTGCTCTTTTCTGTTCGTCCCGTTCTGTCCGTGGCCGCCTTGGAAGCCGAATGGATGCTCGTACCATCATTCGGTTTCCAAGGCGGCCACGGGCCTACGAAATGATCCCTATTCCTCCGTCCCCAAGGGATCACGTGATCCGAAGGGGACGGAGGAAAAGGGATCACAAACAGCGGCGGGGGGGGGGGGGGGGGGGGGGCGCGGCGGCGGCGCGGGGGGGGGGGGCGCCCGCCCGCCCGGGGGGGGGGGGTGGTGGTTTTGTAGGGGAGTTAGGGAGACGGAAA
>USBA01000091.1 GCA_900552735.1 uncultured Collinsella sp.
ATTCGAACCGGCATGGGTGCGTTGCTTTGGAAACGGGAAGCGTTTTCCAGGGCTGCAGGCGAGGTGCTAAGCGACGAAGCGGGGCGCGGACGGCGCCAGCCGCACGCGGACATCCCTCATCGCCCACCACTGAATTGTTAGGCCTCCAGCGATGGAGGCCTTTCTTTTTTGGGCCCGGTGCATGGGATTCGAACCCGCAAGGGTGCGGAGCTGAGGAAACGCGAAGCGTTTTCCAGCGCAGCACGCGAGGAGCGAAGCGACGAAGCGGGGCTCGGGCGGCGAAATGGACCCTTGGCGAATACCCGTGTGCAAAAAATGCCAAATATGAGTACTGCTACCTTTTTAGTAGCAGCGTTTTCGAAGTCATAAAAGGCAAATCCGGCATTAGAACGACGATCGATAGTCCAGTTAAGCCAATTTGCCAACTACAAAACTGGACATATGTGGCCCAACTCATCTAAAAGTGCCTAATTTATATGTTACGAAGTTAGTGCCCGTACTCATATTTGCCACTTTTTGCACACGGCCTATCCCAGCCATGGTAAATCGATAGCAAAACGGGCTCCAGTTCGCCCAATCGTGCGCCAAACGGCACGTGACAGCCTGAAACCCGCTCCAAATTGCTATGTCTGATGGCGCTAAGCCAAAACGTCCGACAGAATCTCGATCAGGTTGTCCACGTCGGCCTCTTCGCACACGAGCGGCGGAAGGAAGCGCAGCGTATGTGCGCCTGTAGCGTTGATCACGGCACCAGCCCCCAATGCACGGGCTACAACGTCGTGCGCATCACCCGCGGCATCATCCAAATCGCAGCCGAGCATCAGGCCGCGACCGCGCACCTCTACCACATGCGGAAGCTTAGCCAGCGCCTGCTCCATATAGGCGCCAACCTTGGCAGCATGCTCGGCATAATCGCCGTGCACAAGCGCGGAGAGCGTCGCGGCACATGCCGCGATGGCCAAGCAGCTACCACCGAAGGTCGAACCATGATCGCCGGGCTTAAAGACGTCGGCGATTTCCTTCTTTGCCACCACGGCACCCATAGGCACACCGTCGGCAATGCCCTTGGCAAGGCTCATGATGTCGGGCTCCACACCATAGGTCTGGAACGCAAACGGCTTACCCGTGCGAAAAATTCCGCACTGGACCTCATCGGCGATAAGCACGGCACCCACCTCGTGCGCCAAGTCGCGCGCCGTAGCCATAAACTCCTCGGTCATGGGGTGCACACCGCTCTCGCCCTGAATCGGCTCGAGCATCACGGCGCAAATTTCACTGCCCAACTGCTTAAAAATTGCACGCAGTTCATCTACATCGTTGGGTGCGCAGGCCACAAAGCCACCCGGCAGCGGGCGGAAGCTGTCCTGTAGCCAATCCTGCATGGTGGCCGCAATGGTCTCGAGCGTACGACCGTGAAAACCGCCGCGCATGCACACGATGGTGTTGCCACCGTTGCCGGCACGCTTGGCGTACAGACGCGCGAGCTTCATCGAGCCCTCGTTGGCCTCGGCACCGGAATTGCCAAAGAACGTCTCCCACACCTGCTCGCCCGCAGCCGGAGCGCCAAGTGCCGCCGCCGTGGTCTCATCGCCAGCGGCAATCGCGTCGGCAAGCACGCGTGCACCGTCCGCATCATCGTTAGCGAGCTTGGACAGCAGCGCCGCGACCTGGCCGCGCTGCTCGATGTAGAAATAGTTGGAGACATGCAGGAGCCTCTTGGTCTGATCCTCGAGCGCCGACAGCACTGCCGGATTGCCGTGGCCCAGGCTGCACACGCCAATACCGGCAAGAAAATCGAGGTATTCGCGACCATCGTCGCCGGTGAGCTTCATGCCGTGGCCTTCGACGAACTCGACCGGCGAGCGACCAAAGGTGTGCATGACGTAGTGGGATTCGAGCGATTGTTGTGCTGCAAATGACATGAGATACCTTTCGTTAAGCGCCAGGTAGCGCGGACTGTGGGCGTAATGGCGTAGCAATTTCGAGCCGGCTAGACCGTTTGAAGCTTCTCGACCTCGTCGAGGTTCTCGGCCAGGCGCGCCGCAAAGGTCGAAAGCGGGTGCGGGTGCGTATCGAACTCGTAGGCCGTCTCGGTGGAATGGATCACGGTGCCGACGCCGGCATCGGTCAGCAGCTCCAGGAGCAGCGAATGCGGCGTGGTACCGTTAATGATGTGGGCACGAAATACGCCGCCGGCAAGCGCATCGACGGCCGCACGCAGCTTGGGAATCATGCCCTTATCGACCTCGCCACCGTAGAGCATCTCGTTAACCTCGTCGAGCGTTAGGTTGGAGATGAGTGAGTCTTTATCGCTAAAGTCCTTGTACAGGCCGTCGACGTCGGTCAAAAAGATCGCCTTATGCGCGTGAAGCGCTGCCGCGACGGCACCGGCGGCGGTATCGGCATTGATGTTGAAGAAACCGCCGTCCTCCCCCGCCGCGACGGTAGCGATGACGGGAATGTACTCGCTATCGAGCAAGCGCTCGATATAGTCGGTGTTGACGTGCGTCACTTTGCCCACGCGACCGAGCTCGGGGTCGAGCGGCTCGGCGATGAGCGTGCCGGCATCGCTGCCCGACACGCCCACGGCCAGGTTGCCGTGGTGGTTGATGGCAGCAACCAGCTCCTGGTTAACCTTGCCGCCCAGCACCTCGCGCACGATATCCATAGTCGCCGGCGTAGTCACGCGCTGCCCGTTCTTAAATTCGACAGGGATGTCATAGTGGCTGAGTGCCTCGTTGATGGCCTTGCCGCCGCCATGCACGATGACGGGGCGCATGCCGATGATCTTGAGCAAAACGATGTCGCTCATCACGTCGCGGCGCAGCTGCTCGTCAACCATGGCTGCTCCGCCATATTTGATAACAACCGTCTTGCCGGTCAGGTTTTTAATCCACGGCAGTGCTTCGAACAGCAGCTGCGCGGTTGCTTCGTTGGATTCGCTCGAACGACAATCGCGTGCGAATTTCATAATCTGCCTCGTCTTTCGTATCGTTATCGCGCCGTGCTCCACTGTCCGCAATCGCGGCAAGATGCGCAGCGCGCCTGGAATCTAGGAACGGTAGTCGCCGTTGATGGAGATGTACTCGTGCGTGAGGTCGCAGGTCCACACGGTCGTTGCCGCGTCGCCTGCGCCCAGGTCGGCCGAGATCACGATCTCGGGCGCCTCGAAACGCCGTAGAGCCTCGTCCTCGTCAAAGGGAACAGTCAGACCGTCGCGACAGACGGGCATGCCCATCATGTCGATGGAAACGTCTTCCTGATTAAACTTCACGCCGCACTTGCCGAGCGCCATGGCAACGCGGCCCCAGTTGCAGTCGTGGCCAGCGATGCAGGTCTTGACGAGCGGCGAGTTGGCGACGGCACGGGCGGCGATATCGGCTTCCTCGTCGTTGGCGGCGCCGGTAATGTTAACCGTCACGAGCTTTGACGCACCCTCGCCATCGGCCGCGATGTTGCGCGCCAGGCTCTCGCACACCTCGTGCACGGCAAAGGCCAACTCGTCAAAGGCGTCAGTGCCCTCGACGATGGCCTCGGCATCTGCGGCAGCAGCGCCAGAAGCAAGCATGATGCAGGTGTCGTTGGTCGAGGTGTCGGAATCGACCGTCACCTTATTGAAGGTCTGTTTAACGGTCGAGAGCAGCAGGGTGTGGAGCGCCGCCGGCTCGACGGGGGCATCGGTAGTAATGACCGCGATCATGGTGGCCATATTGGGCATGATCATGCCCGAGCCCTTGCACATGCCGCCCACCGTATAGGCGTTGCCCGCATGGCCCACAGCCTCACTGCGATAGCGAACGGCATACTCCTTGGAATGTGTATCAGTCGTCATGATAGCGCGGGCGGCATCGGCGCCACCATGAGCGGAGAGCGCCTCGAAGGCGGACGGAACGGCCGTCTCAAACGTGTCGATCGGCAGAATCTGTCCGATCACGCCTGTGGATGCAACTAGGATCTGCTGGGGTTCACAGCCGATGACCTGTGACGCGATGTTGCATGTCTCGCGCGCACAGGCTAGGCCGGTCTCGCCCGTGGCGGCGTTCGCGTTGCCGGAGTTGATTGAAACACCGGCGATGATGCCATAGCCCTTGTCCGCACCGCCCAGGTTGGCACGGCTCACCTGCACGGGCGCCGCGCAAAAGCGGTTGGTCGTAAACACGCCGGCACCTGGACAGGGCTTATCGGGCACGACGAGTGCATAGTCCAAGCGCTCGGGATTCTTCCGGAATCCCGCATGGATACCTGCAGCCTTAAAGCCGGCCGCTGCCGTAACGCCGCCCTCGACGGCGCGAATCTTGATATCAATCAGGTCGGTATTCATCGTCCCTACGACTCCTTATATCAAATAAAAAAGCGGGTATCGGCTGGCACGCCATACCGGTCGCAATTAGTAGACCAGCTTAAAAGTGGCGCCCAACTCGATACCCGACTACCAAATCGTTAACAATCGAATGTGCTACACCGGGCACGCCACTGTGGGCAAGCCTCGTCGCTCGTCAAAGCCAAAAACGATGTTGGCGCACTGGACCGCCTGGCCCGCAGCACCCTTGCACAAATTGTCGATAGCGCCCGTCGCCACCAGTACGCCCGCACGCTTGTTGAGCGCAAGACCGATCTGGGCGGCATTGGTACCGACGACCGAAGCCGTCTTGGGCTGCTGGCCGGCATCGAGCACGCGCACAAAGGTGCGACCGGCGTAAAACTTCTTGTAATGGTCGACGACATCCTCAAGAGTCAGCGTGTCGAGGGCCTGCGGCGCGAGCGGCAGCGTCACCGTAGAGAGCAGGCCGCGCTTGAGCGGTGCCAGGTGCGGAGTAAAGACAATGCGGCCGGTCAGGCCCAGGATCTGCTCAATCTCGGGCGTATGGCGATGTTTGCCTACGCCATAGGCTTCCAGGTTCTCGTCCGCGCTGCAAAAGTGGGTGCGGGCGTTGCAGGACTTACCGGCGCCCGTCACGCCGCTAATGGCATCGACGATTACGGGACCGTTCTCTGCCACCCAGCCCGCACGCACGGCAGGAGCGGTAGCAAGGCTCGTTGCGGTGGGATAGCAGCCGGCGCAGGCGACCAAAACGGGCTTTCCGGCGGCATGGCCGGAAGCAGCGGTCTCTAAGTCCTGGCAGAACAGCTCGGGCAGGCCGAAGGCACGTGTCTTGAGCAGCTCGGGGCTCGTGTGCTCGGCGGCATACCATGCCTCAAAGACGGACGCGTCGCTCAGACGGTAATCGGCCGAAAGATCAAAGCAGGAAACGCCCGCGGCAAGCAGCGCGGGCACCTGTGCCATGGCAGCCGTGTGTGGCACGGCAAGAAAGACCGCATCGCAGCTCTTGAGCTCGGGGGCGTCATGTGTGGTGAAAACCAGGTCGCTCACGCCAGCAAAGCTCGGATACACCGCGGACAGCGGCTGGCCGGCATCGGCGTTGGACGTAATGGCAACAAGTTCAAACTCGGGATGGCCGAGCACGAGGCGAATGAGCTCGGCTCCGGCATATCCAGCCGCGCCGACGATTCCAACCTTCAAAGACATATCAGACTCCTTGTCTGCGATTTATGCACCGATGCGCATTTCGCAGCGGTCGTTATGAAGTGGGTTGAAACTTTAGCACCAAAAGATGCATGAATACGTAAATAGCTTGCATGTTCATGCATTGAAACATTCCCGACACATTCGCTTGAAGGAATTGACAAATAGAGCAGGTCCCGTATTGACCGGCACTCCTTACGGTGCCGGTCAACACGGGGCCCGCCCATGCGAAGACTAAGTTGTTGGGATGAGCCAGCTGGCTAGAACTCGACCGGCACCCATTCGTCGTGATTGCAGATAAATGCCTCGGGATCCTCGACGCTAAAGAAGACGAGCGTGGGGTCGTTAGGCCCCTCATAGTGCTCGCTCAAGCGCTCAAGATGTTTCCATCCGGCCTCGCGCATTTCGCTCGAAGCCCGGTCTTCCAGCCCCGCACGCCCGCGCAGAATCAACCAACCATGGCCCGGCCACCAACTCGTGGCCTCAAAGCGCTGGTTTTGCAGCAGCTCTTGCCACACGTCTTTGGTGCGCGCCGTCACAAACCACAGCTTGCCGTCCTGGGTCTGCGCAAACGAAAACGGACGCACATGCGGCTGCCCATCAACGCTCGTCGCCAAATACCATGCCGGCACCGACGTCAGATACTCCAACACCGTATTCAATCCGTCCACGTTTCCTCCTGCCACTAGCCAATTTGGAACGGGTAGTTAATTTGAGACGCGCTAGAGCTCCAGATGCTCTTCGCTGCCGTCGATATCGCAGAAGCGGGCGGCGATATTGCGGACCGAGAAAAACGCAAGACGACCGTCGTTGGCGCTCTCATGCTTCTCGCCAATGCCCACCATGTGCTTAAAGCCTGCTTCGCGAACGCGGTCGCTCACCACCGCATCGTCCTCGAGCGAGGCCTCGCCGGACAATACGATCCAGCACTCCCCCGGCTTCCAGCCCGAAAGCTCAAACTTGGGGTTCGCGCTGAGCTCGGCCCACACATCCTTATCGCGCGAGGTGCAAAACCACAGCTTACCTTCATCGACCATGGCAAACGAAAACGGCCTCACGCGAGGCTGATGCCCGTCGGCCACATCGGTCGTGGCCAGATACCACGCCGGAATGCGCCTAAGATACGAGCAGGCGCGCTCGAGCTGCGCCGTGCGGTCGTTGTCGGTCATGGGAATCCCTTTCCTGCGCTCGAATCGCGCCTAAACAAGTTGAAGATTAATGACGATGACGCAGATGAGCAGCAGCGCTGTCACCACCGCCGCCAACGCATCGCCGCGGCCAAATGCAAGCGCATGCAGACGCGTGCGGCCCTGTTCGCCGTGATAGCAGCGTGCATCCATGGCAGCAGACAACGTCTCGGCATGACGGAACACGCCCGTGAACAGTGGAATCGCCACACTGCCGAGCATACGCACGCCGCCGAGCGGGCCACCCATTACGCGTGCACCACGGCTTGCCTGCGCATCGGCCGTCTGCTTCATCTCGGTGGCAAACTGCGGCATAAAGCGCAGCGCGATGCCCATGATCATGCCGAGCTCGTGCGCAGGGAGCCCCACACGCGCAAACGGCGCGAGCAGGCGCTCGAAGCCCACGGTGAGGTCGAGCGTCGGTGTGGTGAGCGTGATGGCGCTCATACCGGCCATCATCAAGGTCAGGCGGCACGCCATAAAGGCGGCGGAATGCAGCGAGCCCTCGCTTATCTGCAGAAAGCCGAGCTGCCACAGGATGCGCCCACTCTGATCGGTAAACAAGTTGAGCACCGCAACCACGACGACGATT
>USBA01000092.1 GCA_900552735.1 uncultured Collinsella sp.
ATATTCGCACGCCCCCGCGGCAATGGCGGTATCTTTGCGAAAAGAACGATGCTCAACGAGCAACGCTATCCAATGCAGGACGCAATATTGCGGCGATAGCAAGTCGAGAACTTTGAGATCGGCTATATCGAGTTCATAGCGATTCGCAAAGCCATCGGCATCGCGCGAGCATGCCCATTCCCTTGCAAGGTCGAGGCTCTCTGTGCAATAGAATCCCTGTCCATAGTCGTTATGGATTTTCCCCAGGCCAAGCTGGGGAATCTCAATGATTTTCTGAGAACCATGCCACAGTTCCACGCGAGTCTCCTAACAGGTATCGCTCTAGCGATAGTATAACATGCTATCGCTAGAGCGATACCTGTATTCAAATAGCAAGAGGGTGTCTGGAACCGAGTTTGAGTTCAATACTGGCTTCTAAGGCTCGCCGAGTCCGGAAGTATGCGACAAAATTCAGACTTGCTGATCACGCCGGAACACACTAACGCTTCGTCCTGCTTACAGAGCTTCATAGACACGCTCCTCATCTTGCTCGATGCTTTTGCGGAAAGCCGGGCGCATGTGCTCTGGTGGGTTGGTGACGATATCAACCTTTCGCCCAAGTTCTATCTCGAGCTCATATGAGAGTTCGTAAAGCATGCCGAACGTCATGGTGTTGCCGCCGACTAGGCGCAAGTCAATATCGCTATCGGGCGTTTGCTCGCCTCGGGCAAACGAGCCAAATAAATATGCTTCGCTGACGTCGTATTGAGCTAGCACGCGGGTGGCGGCAGTGGATATGTCGGTAGTCGAAATCATGGGTTATTTACCGTTCAACAGTAGAATATCAGAGGGCCAGCGCCGAAACATAGTCCTTGTTTCGGAAACGCATATGGCTGTACGTTAGACATTATATGCACGAAAAAGCAACGCTCCCTTGCCGAAAGCGTTGCCCTTAAAGCTCCTACAGCGCTCTTGTATCGCAGCCAGGTGCGTCGTACCGCATCAGCAGTGATATGCGGCGCTCAGAAGCACTGTCCCCAGCAGGAATAGCGTTATGGAGGCAGCTATCCAGTAGTTGTCGCCGGTCTTGGGAAGCGCCGGTGTTGTTGCCGTAGTGGATTTGGGCTTGGTCGTCTTGCTGACTGTGGTCTTGGTGACCGATGTCTTGAGCGACGTAGTCGCGGGTTTCACCGCAGGATCCGTCGCCGGCCCCGCACTGGGTTGCCCCGCAGCGGGGTCGGCGCCACCAGTAGGCTCGCCTGTGCCATTACCTGGCACCTCGCCGCCGGGTGCAACGGTCTCCGCCGACGGGGCGGTGGAGCCGTCGGGCTCGATCACCACGTGCGGTGCCACTGCCCCGTAAGCATCAACCACGCTGGCAGCGCCAAAGGCCCCGCCTGCGGGCGTTACAAAGTGCGCGGCCACGAGCGACCCGCGATCGCAGGCAACGCCGGCATCCGTACCGGTCGCATCCAGCCAGGACGCATCCATGACAAGCATCTCGCTCGCAACGTCAACACCAAACCCCTCGTCGAGCAACCGCACGCCATAAAAGCGCAAGCCCGCATCGGTTCCCGCGCCCGCGGCAACAACGCGCCCGCCGCCACGTACTGTCAAGCTGCCTGCGGCAATGCCGGCAACGGTCTGGTCAAGAACGCCTGCTCCGTCGGCCCTGGCATCGACCGTGCAGCCGTCCACCATCAGCACCTGGGCCACATGGATCCCGCATTGCGAACCCGTAGCCGTGAGCGAGCCGGAGCCGATGAGCGTAAGGTTCCCCCACACCTCCATGCCGCTCATGGAAATGTCCGCATCGGGCGCATGCGTCTCGACCATGGAGTTTTGCCCCGCAAGCGTCACCACCAGGTCGCCGTCGGCGCCGATGGCCTCGCCCGCATAACCGTTTAGCTCCAGATGGTCGGCAGCGGTCCAAGCCCAACCGGGACCCGACGCGCCCGGTTCGTAGTACGTGGCGCCCGCAATGAACAGGCTGTCCGCGCCCGCGGCATAAGAAGGCCCGCCCAGCAAAACGCATAGGCAGGCCATGACAGTAAACAGGATGTAATGACGGCTGTTGTGGAACGCGGTAGCAAACATAACCGCTCCGATCTTCGCAAGAGCCAATGGAAACTACACCAGGAAATGACCTGATAGCAGCAGTTATTAGTGTAGCGAGATCGGGCAAGTGGCGAACGAATTACCTGTAAACGAACCCAGAAATTAGGTGTAAATCGTTTTGCCAATCGGTGAAAGGAAGCTTCGGAAACGTCGAGCAAGCGCGCGGCAGCAGAAAGCCATTGAGCGACTAAATGCAATCACATATATACATCGGAATCAGTCGATATATCCTGCGCCCTTTCATTTAACGTTGCTATTGCCTGCTTGATGTCATTGCGAATCCATTTGGTTCTCAGTCCGCCCATGCGAGATTTAGACCCCACTTTGACAAGTTGAGTGTCAATCATTTTTAACCATTCAATGGCTTCATTCAGGCTATGCTTGTCTGTATATCTCTTCATGCCGGTATGAAAAAATGAATGTAGGGAATTTTGTGAGTCGGCTGTTCCTTCATAGGTTGACATGGCCACTGTCTCAGCTGGTACATTCAGTATTCTATTTTGGTACTCGGATTTTATGGCTTCTTCAAAAAACGCAGAGATAGTTTTACCTGTACTCTGGTCAACTTTAGAAAACTCAAGACTGATGCGATTTAAATCTCGCTCCCTTTCATCTTGTTCAACCTCAGTTATAAGTTTGTCCATTATGAGATTAGCATCTGTACCATAAAAATCATTTATATTTGCTCGTTCTTGCCTCAAGGCGGCAGCGTCGCACTTGGGGTCATGATTAGCGGCTAGCCGAAGCGAATCGAGAAGCTTCTCGCGAAATGAATCATCCCAGAACCCAAGATTAATAAGATCGAGCGAATGTCTAATAATCTTATAGAACCATCCTTGAGAATACTGTCCCTTAGCTAGCATGTTTTTAAGATCGTTCGCGAGCAATTCAACCTGACCGTCTTCCAAGCTCCGTAAAGCGCCCCAATGGTGTTCCATTTCTTGGGCCTCGACATCTGCGGCAGAATTGGGATTTTTCTCTTGTACAAATTTGTTGAAAGAACTCTTAACAGTTTCTGGGTCTATATCCTTCCCTTCAGTTAAGGGAGCAAGGGCCTTTGATAAAGTAAGATAATAATCGTATTCTTGGAGTTCGGATTCGTCGAAAATGCTCATTGAGCTATTTACGTCTTTCGGCCTATTAGGAACTATTCCTGCTGATGCTTGAACTGCATATCCAACAAAATCTGAGAACGCTTTTACTCTTCCATGAAAATCTATGGACTCATCGACAAGAGTCGACGAGCTTAATACGTAGTTAATACACGGGATTGATCTTGATAGAGCTCTTGCATTGATAAGGGAGTCCTTAAGTCCGTCGATAACTGCATCCTTGACTTTGAAGTCAATCTGTTTGGGAATGGACAACTGCTCCTTTACTATTGCCCGGTAAAGCACTTGTAGATCTGGCTCATATTCAATTTGACTAATAACCGCTTTTTCTATAGAGCAGTCATCCTCAAAAGACAGCGGCTGATTTCTGATAAGCATCACATGCCAGCCATGGTTTTCGACCATATTGTTAACAAAGCCAAGAAATGAGCGGTCATCATGAGCGAAGCTGCTACGTTCGCAATCGTCCAGTATTACGAGAACTTTATTCATTCCAATTAAAGATAGTAATAAGTCAGGTTTAATGGAAACCTGAATTCCAATTTTTGCTAGCCGCTTGCTTGCAATTGACTTACTAACGTCAATTGCGCCTTTCTTAAAAACATTTTTTGCGGCATCAGTGCGCATCGTTGGGTTTTCAGAAAAATGAAGCCAAGAGGCTAGGACCCTATTGCAAATCTCGTCATAATCGGAAACGCCGAATAGCGATACACGGCATACCTTTATACCTAATTTCTTAAGCGCAGGCTTAAGATCGTTCTCGCAATAATACGTCTTCCCCGAACCCCATTCGCCATGCAGGACTAAAGCTTGAAGGCCAATGGTGTCACATTGCATGTAATTTTTAATTGTCTCGGTGATTTCTTTGGCATGCATCGCATTGTTCTCCAATCGACTGTTTTTCGCTTTGCAGTGCTAAGTCAAGTGTTTTTTAGCGACCACGTCTCTAACAATTTTTATTTTGCCTCATGCCAGCCAGTGTTCAATTCGTGGCTGTGGTATCTGACATTGTATATTCGAGTTAACAAAGGACGGGGGTGTATAGGCGCTGGCCCATACACCCCCGTCCTAAGGTACGATGATCGTGCTGTGATCTTGCCTTAATCTGAGTCCGCCCACTGCAACCAGACGCCTCTCCCCTAGTCCCTCTTAAACAGATCCCTCGTGTACACCTTGTCCGCCACGTCCGCGAGCTCGTCGCCCCAGCGGTTAGCGACGATCACGTCGCAGCCGGCCTTGAAGGCCTCCGGGTCGTGGGTCACCTAAGAGCCGAAGAACGCCGGCGCGTCGAGTGTGGAGTCGTAGACCACCACGGACGCGCCCTTGGCCTTCGCGCACATCATGACGCCCTGGATGGAGCTCGCGCGGAAGTCGTCGGAGTTGGACTTCTAGTGGTGTACGCTGACGTGCACCTCGGGGCCTTTGATTGCAGCTGTCTAATCGGCAGGGCCCTCTTTGACCAACAGCGCGTACTCATCAAGTCTGACATCAAAGAGGAGGAACTGGGCGCGGCAGAGGCCTCAAGGTCCATCCGCTTTACATCAAGGACCCCACTAGGCGCCATCGTTGACCACCGACGAGATCGAACACGCGTTATTCTTATGCAGTCGACATTACGCGAGAAAGGTTGGCGTTGCGAGAATTTAACCACACTAGGATCGTTTCCTATGACCGCAGTGACTGGGCCGTAGGATTTTTCATAGACCGTTGTGTTTATATCCTGAAGGAGGGACCTCACAATCAAATCGCGACGATTAACGACGCAATAGAGGCACATCAACTCAAGCTCACATTCGAAACGGTCCCTGAATTGTTCGAGAAAGCTGAAGACATCGATGTTGCAAGGGTTGTTTCCGCGCTCTTCGCGAATGCTTGCAAGTATACGAGGGAGACGCTCAAGTCTACGGGGATCCACGATATTTATGAGGAAGTCGAGATGCAATACGCCGCTCAGTTTTGGGGCTTGGTGCACGCCTGCGGCGCAGAGACGCTGATCTCCGGCGAGGAAATTGACGAACTTCTTTCGCGACATGTCGAATGCTTAGCTTCTATCTTGGAGAACGACAAACTCGTCAAATTATTCGATACTGAGCTAGGAAAATCACTGATTGACAATCCGTGTTATTCCGCTGAGCTGATCATCCACGAGTACGCGACGGAATCAAGGAGCCAGAACGTAATCTACCTCCCTAAATGCCTTTCCCAAGGCGACTTTGATTCGATAATGACCGGCTACCTCGACGACCAGCGCGCCAACCCGAATTGCATGGAGGCCCTTTTCAATTGGCCTTCCGGCGCAACAAAATGCAGATTCTCTCCGTCGCCGGACGTCAAAGTGCGTGCAAAGCAGGCCCACGATAAGGCTATGGATGAGCTATTTCGACAAGGCACCGGGCTTAAGTACGGAGCCGGGGTGCAGATCGACCCTGAACAGATTGCTTGCAAGGGTGTTAAGGTCGAAGGCCTAACCTTGACCTACAGCTTTAGCGAAACCTGGCTCGACAAATACACCGATCACGCAAGCATCATGAACAATTGCAGATACCTACTGGACGTAGTAGACCGAAGCGGTCTCATGGCCTCACCTGCTCACTCCCACGAGGAGAGCGGCCTGCTTGCGACGCTGGGGCCCCACGTGATGGGGGAATACCGAATGAATACGATATCCAACACCCGGGAATCTCTCGCCAATGTCGAAGTTGTCGCATACGCGAATTTCCTCGAAAGCCGCGGTACAAGGCTCGAAGATGCACTCGAATGGACGTACAACGTTTACTTTGCAGAGGAGTACTCAATCAGTGATTTCAGCTTGGCGCTGCCGTCAAGCGGAGCTTCGTGGCTCGACAAATGCAAGTCGATAGGGCCAGAGATCGAGCGCGCCGTTAAGTCCTATTCAATATATTCGAGGATTGGAAAAATCGACGGCGACTATTTCCCCTATGAAAGCTTTAAAACTTTTGGCACCCTCAATGCGCTCTCTGAGAAAAAGTACGCAATCGACGGAGCCAACTTTAACAGGTGGGGATTCTATCTGTTCTCCGACCAGTGCATGCTGACATACAGAAGAGGCCATAACGACCATGCTCGCTGCTTCTTCGATTAATTTCGAATGCTATGGTCACCTTCGACGATTATGATGCTGTAAAAGCCGAGATGCTCCAGCAATTAGTCGACCGACAGCTGGTAAGTGCGTGCGAAGAAACAGGCGCCCTCTCCCCAACCCCTCGATCAATTTGCCTGAAGGCCGTTTGGGATAATGGCGCAATTGCGCTTGGGGGATGCGGAGACGGTGATTTAGCGCTCATCGATGGCCTTGTCTCAGACGAAATGCTGTCGTACTGCGGCAAGCTGTTCACACCCGACGAGGCTGCATATCTCGATTACATGTTCAACGACGCCTCTTTCCCTAACTCACAGGGTCTCAGGAACAGATACGACCATGCGCATTCACCGATCGCCGACCCTGATGCGGCGAACATTCGATCCGATTACTATCGCATGCTGACCTTGCTCGTCGCGATTACACTCAAGATAAACGATGAGCTGTCGGCCGCAACGGGCCGTGGGCACATCGAAAACTTCGTAGATTGGCCATATTACGACAAAAGCGTCTTCGAACTCGCTAAAAAGCTGATCGAAAAGAGGCGTGATACAGGCTGTGATGCTGAGTCTGAATAGCTCCAATTACGACAGATCCAAATCGGGTTGATTAAGAGCCATCTGCCCGGACTTCTCTCGAGTGACAACACTAAGAGCACTTCTGCCGGAATCGAAAAACCTATTGCATGGAATGTAAGCACCAAGATCAGCCAGCAGTAGTATCTCCTTTTATCCTGGTCAATTGAGGGCTAACCAATCGTCAGCGTAATGAAAAGCTCCTCATTACCTAACTTAAAAAGATCCTGAGATAGTTCTTGAGAAGTCTTCGTTCCAAAGCACCCTCTAGTTAAATAGGGGACTGAACAACCGTGCACCCGTTGCAGATCATCAGTAAGCTCCGTTCTCCTAGTCAAATGAGCGATATCAGTCAAATCGCCAAGCTTAAGAATTAGAGGCTCATATGACCGTTCTTTCCTATTAACGGCGATAC
>USBA01000093.1 GCA_900552735.1 uncultured Collinsella sp.
TCGCCCCCGCGCCGTACTGCGTGGTTTCCTCGTCCTGGCCAAAGGCCAGGAGCAGCGTGCGCTCGTGCTGCCAACCGTGCGCCAGCGCATACTCAACCGCCTCGAGAATGCCTGCGACCTGGTCTTTCATATCGATGGCGCCGCGACCCCAAATGTAGGTGTCGTCTACATGCCCGCTAAAGGGGGCATGCGTCCAGTCGTCCTCGGTACCCGGCACCACGGGGACCACGTCCATGTGACCCATGAGCACAACGGGCTTGAGTGCGGGGTCGGAGCCGGAAAGCGTCACCAGCAACGAATGATCGATGAGCTCGACCTTACCCGCTGTAAATACGTGCGGCCAGGCCTGCTGCATATAGGCGCGCAGGTCGTCGAACGGCTGCCAGTCCACTGCCTCGGCATCCATGCTCGAAATGGTCGGAAACGACAGCACACGGCCCAGGCGCTCGCATGCGCCGGCCTTGTCCAAATCGGCAAAATCATCCTCATGCGCAAAGAAGCGCCAAACCTCGGCCATGACATCCTTTCGATTGTGACGACAAAGGCCGCCCCACCGGAGCGGCCCTGCCACATAAGCGTTTGCGGTCGGTTATTTGTCCTCGAGATAACGCGAGAGGAACTCGCGGGTGCGCTGGTGCTTGGGGTTGCCGAAGAGCTCGGCCGGCGCGGCGTCCTCGAGCACCACGCCCTTGTCCATAAAGACCACGCGGTCGGACACCGTGCGGGCAAAGGCCATCTCGTGCGTGACGACGACCATGGTCATGCCGTCGGCCGCGAGCTTGCGCATGACCTCGAGCACCTCGCCCACGATCTCAGGGTCGAGCGCGGAGGTCGGCTCGTCGAACAGCATGATCTGCGGATTCATGCACAGGGCGCGCGCGATGGCCACGCGCTGCTTTTGGCCACCGGACAGGCGACCCACAGCGGCGTGCGCGAACTTTTCGAGCCCCACGCTCGTCAGATGCTCCATCGCGACCTTCTCGGCCTCGGCCTTGCTCATCTTTTTGAGCGTGACGGGCGCGAGCGTGCAGTTGTCGAGCACGTCCATGTTGTTGAACAGGTTAAAGCCCTGAAACACCATGCCGATGTCCTCGCGCAGCTTGTTGATGTTACAGCGCTCGGCCGTGAGGTCCTGGCCGTGGAACCAGATATGGCCCGCGTCCGGAGTCTCGAGCAGGTTGAGGCAGCGCAGGAAAGTCGACTTGCCCGAGCCCGAGGCGCCGATAATGGTGACGACCGCGCCGGGGTTAACGGACAGGTCGATGCCCTTGAGCACCTCGAGCGAACCGAAGCTCTTGCGCAGGCCCTCGACGCGGATGAGCGGCTCATTGGTCTGAACGGCGGCCGCGGCGCCGGTAGTGGCGGTATCTGCCATGATGATTCTCCTCGTCTTGAGCCTAGTTGGAGCTGGGCAGCGTGGCAGGAGCCTCGGCGCCGAGCTTTTTGCCAAAGGCCTCGAGCAGGCGACTTGCCACAAGCGTCAGGATCAGGTAGACCACGAGCGCCACGCAGTAGACTTCCATCTGGCGATAGTACACGCCGGCGACGGTGGTGGTGGCGTACATGAGGTCGAACACGCCGATAACCGAGAGCACCGACGAATCCTTGATGTTGATGATGAGCTCGTTGGTGAGCGCCGGGATCGCGTTTTTAATGCCCTGGGGGAACACGACCTTGCGCATGGCCTGCCACTGCGACAGACCCAGCGAGCGCGCCGCCTCGGCCTGGCCGGGATCGATGGACTCGATGCCGCCGCGCAGGACCTCCATCATGTAGGCGGTGGAGTTGAGCGAGATGGTGACGAGGCCGGCGGTGAAGGTACTCCAAATCTGGTTGGCCTGAGCGGTCTCGAAGCCCATGCCACGCAAAACGGTGAAGCCCGCGTAATAGATGAGCAGACCCTGGACCATCATGGGCGTGCCGCGCACGATGGTGGAGTAGACGGTCGCAAAGCCGCGGCCGATGCTCTTAAAGAAGCGCACCAGGTCGTTGTCCACGCGATCGAAGGTCTGAATGCGCAGGAACACAAAAAGCAGCGCCAGGAAAAAGGCAATGACGGTGCCGAAGGTGGCAAGCGCGATGGTGATCTCGATACCGCGAATGAAGAAGTCCCCGCTCTTGTAGGTCATGTAGACCAGGCTCGACAAAAAGTCGCTGGGGTTGGAGTCCGAGACAATACTCACCTGTACCAGGTCGATAAACGACATGACGCAGCGGTCGATAAAGAAAACTGCCGCGATGGCGACCACGACGTAGCTGCCCAGGCGTGCGCCACGACGGCAACGCTCGGATGCGAACGGCGACTTTACGCGATAGTCGCTCCAGTGCATAAGCTTGGTGACCAACGCCGCCGCCGACACGACGAGCCAGGCCCAAAGAATCGCCCAAAGGCAATCCTGGAAGATACCGGTGGGGGCCAAGAAACTCATCGGCGTGGGGTTGCGCTGGCTAAACGCCAGGCCGAGCGCCGCGATGACGCTCGTGCCCAGGTATACATAACGGTGGTCGGCCTTGATAAAGGAGGCCAGACGATTAATGGTTTTCATGCTGCCTCCCTATGCCGGCTGACGGTCGAGGCACGCGTCCCACATTTGGTCGCGCTCCTCTTGGCTAATGCCCTTGAGTGTCTTGTCGATGAGCTTAAGCAGCTTATCCGAGCCCTTGCGGCAGCCGACGTTTGCCGTGACCTCCTGCTTAAAGCCCTCGCCATCGGCAAACTGAATCGGCACGATACCCGGGTTTTGGGCCATATAGCCCTTCTCATTCTCGGTGTTGTAGGTCACGGCGTCGCAAGTGCCCTGCAGCAGATTCGAAAACACCGTGGGGACCGAGTCGACCGGGTTTTTGTGGACAACGCCCGGGATCTCGTCGATGACGGTATCGAGCATGGTGTCCTTTTGGCCGAGGACCGTGGCACCGCTAAAGTCGCTGAGCTTGGTGGCGTTTTGGTAGGGGGAACCCTCTTTTACGAACAGGCCAAAGTAGCCAATGAAGTACGGGTCGGAGAAACCGACCGACTCCTCACGCTCCGGCGTGGCGCTCATGCCGGCGATGATGAGGTCGATCTGGCCGTTGTTGAGCGAGTCAATAAGGCCCGAAAAGCTCTGCTTGACGGCGACGGGCTCGCCGCCGAGGGCCTTGCAGACGATCTTGGCGATCTGCACGTCGTAGCCATCGGCATAGGCGCCCTGCACGTTGTCGATGGGGATGGTGTACTCACTGGCTTCGGAAACCTGCCAGTTGTACGGGGCGTAGGCTGCCTCCATACCGATGCGGATCTTATCCTTGCCGATCACGGAATCGGACAGGTCGTCGCGACCGCCGCCCGTCGTGGGCTGAACCACCTTGCGCGTGGACGGACGCTGACAGCCGGCGAGCGCGCCGGCGACGACGGAAGCGCTCGCAGCGAGAGCGCTACCCAAAAAGATGCGACGGCTGCATACCGGCTGGGTCTGCATGCCGCGCTGTTGCCGAGGTTGCATCTGGTGCCTTCCCTATTTTGCGTTACTGACAATAAGACAGGATATACGCCCGCAACCAGCAGCGCGGCATGTGCGCGAAAAATTAATAGACACACAGTGGTCGTTTAAGAACGTCTCCAATGACTACCTACCAAAAAGCCTCCCTGCCGGATGTGGCAGGGAGGCTTAGCGGGTGGGAAGGGACAAAGGGGCTGTCCCTTTGTCACGTCTAGAGCAACGTGACGCTAAAGCTACGTTTATCGGTAGCGCCGGGAGCCAAGGTAATGGTGTTGACCTTGTGCTCAAAGACGTCGTCCTCGGTGGACATGGTGGTGTGACCGGTCCAAGGCTCGAGCGCCACAAACGGAGCGTCGTTGGCGGCAGACCACACGCCGATGTACTTAAAGCCTTCAAAGTCGATCTTGACGCCGTGGCCCGACTTGCGGCCGCGCAGCGTGAGCGTGGAGCCCGGGGTATCGGTGAACATGATGGCGTCGTTATCGAAGCTGCGGTGCGTGATGGGCAGCACGTCCGAGTTATCGGGGGCCTTGTAGCTACCCTCGAACGTCATAAGGCCATCGGGCGTGATGACGGGGGCCTCGTTAGTCCAAGCCTCGGTAAACGCCAGCTCGTAATCCTCGAACGCCTCGTCCTCGGCGCCGGGGGCGGGCACGTTAAATGCGGGGTGGCCGCCCACCGAGAACGGCAGGTCCACGTCGCCGGTGTTGGTGACGGCAAAGGTCTGCGTAAGGGTGGCGTCGCCGGTCAGGGCATAGGTCATGTTGAGCTTAAAGTGGAATGGGAACGCCTTGAGCGACTCGGGCGTGTCGGTGAGCTCGTAGGTAACGGACGAACTGTCCTCCGACACCTCGACGATCTTGTGCTCGACAATGCGTGCGATGCCGTGGCGCGCCATCTCGCAGGTGCCGGCGGCAGACGTCGCCGTGTTGTTGCGCAGCGATCCCACGATGGGGAACAGGATGGGCGCGTGCTTGCCCCAAAAGGCCGGGTCGCCCTGCCACAGATACTCATTGCCGTTGAGGGCAAGGCTCGTGAGCTGGGCGCCCATGGAATCGATGGCCGCGGTGAGGCCGCCGCGCTTGATGGTAGTGACGGTGGACATGCTACTTCCTCCAAAAGTAAACAACAGTGTCGAGGGTTATTGTCCCACTCTTGGCAGCAGGGCTGAGCGGCAGGCGCAGTTATTGAGCAATAGCATAAAGGTCAAACCCACCCTGCGGCGCGCTATCGACCGTATCGGGTGCTTGCGAATTAAAACTCACCGGGACCATGCGCTTTGAGGCGCGGTAACGCGTGCCGTCGGTGGCGACGGGCGGCTCATCGACCGTGAGCTCGTAGTCGCCGGGCTTGAGCTCGATACCGTCACCTTCGGAATTAACGTATTGGTACTCGTCGATTGCTTGTCCCCTGAGCGTGCGGCCCACGATATGGACGAGCATTTGGCTGTCGCCGCGCGCGGTATCCCACGTCGCGCCGTCCTTAACCTCGACCGACACATGCACCGAGCGCGTGCGGCTGAGCGATTGCTCGACGGACATCTCGACCTTGGCGGCGTCTTGGCGCTGCTGCTCAACATGGCCCCAGATGCTGCCGATTGCCGAGCAGGCGATAACGCCGGCCATGAAGGCAATGAGGATGGGGCCGAGCGGAGAGCGGCGACCCGCGTCTTCCTCATGAGCCAGGTCGGGGCGATGCGTTGGCGCAGGCGCCTGAGCACCCTGCGCGGGCACGTCGAGAATGCTGAAAGATGCCGTACTGCCGGGGTCGATGGTGTGGCGCGGCTGCGGGGTCTTGGTCGGCGAGATGGACATGTCGGCTGGCTCACCCAGCGTGGCCGTGGCATCGGCCTTTGCCTCGTCGGCCTCGGCCTGAGCCCAGGCCCGTTCAAAAGTCAGGGGCTCGGCGGCATCGGGGGCGGCGTCCGTCTCGACGGCATCGTTGCCGGTCTCGTCCTCGTCGCTCGACACGTCACGCGGCGACGGCTCGTCCCACTCCTCGTCCGGAGCCTCGCCCTCGCTATACCACCATTCAAAGTTATCGATATCCATACGGGGCGCCCCTTAGGCCTCGCAAATAAACACTTGCTAGCCTTATACCCCCAGATAGCGCCGGAGCTCGCCGGCACAGACAGGAAAACCGTCACAACATTCGGCGCTTTTCCTCGTTTTCGAGATTTTCGCCGAATGTTGTGACGATTTGAGCGACTGGCTGGCAGCGCAATGCGACAAAGGGACTGCCCCTTCGTCACATTCTGTTAGAGTTGCAGGGATTGAATCCCGCTTATTCATGCGACATTGGAGTGACAACCTTGACCGCCGCAACCACGCCTAAAAGTAAGTCAACCGCCGCCGCGCTCTCCCCCGCGCGCACTAAGCTCTGCTTGGCGCTGCTCGTGCTGTTGGGATTCTCGCTCGGCTGCTCCGAATTCGTGGTCATCGGCATCGAAAGTGACTTGGCGACGGAACTCGGCATATCGCTTGCCGCTGCGGGCCAGCTCATCAGCGTTTTTGCACTGGTCTACGCCATCGCGACGCCGGTGCTTGCGCTCAGCAGGGGGCGGTTCCGCCGCTTCCAGCTGCTCGTGTGCTATAGCATCGTCTTTACGCTCGGCAATTTGGTTATGGCGCTGGCGCCCAACTTCCAGGTGCTGTTTATCTCGCGTATCATCCTGGGCTCCGTCTCGGGCGCACTGCTCGCCGTGGGCGTGACATACATCCCCGAGCTGCTGTCCCCGCAGCAAACCTCACTCGCCATCTCGGTCGTGTACGGTGCGTTTTCCGTGGCAATGGTCTTTGTCACTTCGATCGGCAAGTTTGTGGCCGACACGCTCGATTGGCACGTGGCCATGTACGGCACGCTGACCTTTGCCGTTCTGATCTGCGGAGCGCTCGTGGCGTTTATGCCGCGCGCTGGGCAAACCGACGAGCCTGCCACCTTCCGCGAGCAGGCGGGGCTGCTACGCGAGCCGAGCATCATCACCGGCATGCTCATCTTCTTGTTTGGCGTGGGCTCGGTCTATGTGTTCTACGGCTACGTGACGCCTTATCTTGAGCAGGTGCTGGGCATGGGCACGGTCGAAGCCAGTACCACGCTTATGGCCTACGGCGTGTTCTGCCTGATCTCGAACATCCTGGGCGGATGGATTGATGCGCGCTTTGGCATGAAGGCGCTGCTGGTTACGTTTGTGCTGCAGGCGGCGGCACTGCTTGGGCTGTTTGCCGTGGGTAGCGCCATGCCGCTCGCGCTCGTCTTTGTCTTTAGCTTGGCGCTGCTCATGTACCTGTTCTCGGTCTCGTGCATCACACACTTTATGGACGTGGCTCGCAGCCGCCATCCCAAGTCGATGGTACTCGCGAGTTCGGTTGAGCCCATGGCGTTTAACGTCGGCATTTCGTTTGGCACCGCGGTAGGCGGCGCCGTGGTAAGCGGAGTTGGCATTGCGTACGTGGGCGCAGTGGGTGCCGCGTTCTCGCTTGTGGCCTGGGCGCTCACGCTGGTGACGATTAAGTTGGCTCGCTGGGAGCGCAAGCGGGCGAGGGCGTAAGCGCAGATGCGATACTCGAGCTCGATGATGGCGATCGAAAGGAAACCGCATATGCAACGTGTACTGTTTATCTGCCATGGGAACATCTGCCGCTCGACGATGGCTGAGTCGGTGTTTACCGAGCTCGTGCGCCGCGCTGGGCGCGAGGCGGAGTTTGT
>USBA01000094.1 GCA_900552735.1 uncultured Collinsella sp.
TGAACAAACGAGTGCTCGCCGTTATACCTGCGTATAACGAAGAGGAGAACATCGTATCGACGATCGAGGATCTGCGGAAGAATGCGCCCGACATCGATTACGTCATCGTGAACGACGGCTCGAAGGACGGCACCGCCGCCATCTGCCGCGAGCGGGGTTATCATCTGATCTCGCTGCCGGTGAACCTCGGTCTTGCCGGGGCGTTCCAGACCGGCATGAAGTACGCGTACGCGCACGGCTACGATTACGCCATCCAGTTCGACGCCGACGGTCAGCATTCCGCGGCCTACATCGACGACATGGTCGAGGTCGCGGAGGAAACCGGCGCGAACGTGGTCGTGGGCTCGCGTTTCGCCGATTGCAAGAAGCCCTTCTCCGCGCGCATGGCAGGCTCGGCGCTCATCACGGCGATGATCTTCGTGACCACGCGAAAGCGCATCGAGGACCCCACATCGGGCATGCGCCTGTTCGATTCGAAGATGATCCCGCTGTTCGCCAACGAGCTCGACTTCGGCCCCGAGCCCGATACCATCTCGCTTCTCATGCGCCACGGCTACAAGGTGGAGGAAATGCAGGTGGAGATGCGCGAGCGCACCGCCGGCGACCGCAAGGAGGACTTCAATCTCATGGAGGCGTGCCTTACGGATGAGGAGGCTGCGCAGGAATGCTCGCGCTGCCTGCGCTGCGACCATTACGGCTACGGCGCATTCCGCGGAGGGAGGAAGGACAGATGGTAAATCTTCGCATCAACGATAGACCTGTCACGGTGGAGAACGGCACCTCCATTCTCCACGCGGCGCGCCAGCTCGGCATTACGATCCCGTCTCTCTGCTATCTGAAGCATGTGAGCAAGGTCGCGGCCTGCCGCGTGTGCATGGTGGAGATCAAGGGCACCGACCGCCTTATGGCGGCGTGCGACACGATCTGCGCTGAGGGCATGGAGGTCTATACGAACACGCTGCGCGCGCTCGTAGCGCGGCGCAACAACGTGCAGCTCATTCTCTCGCAGCACGACTGCAACTGTGCTACCTGCGTCCGCAGCGGCAACTGCACGCTGCAGAAGCTCGCCGCGGATATGAACATCATCGAGAACCCCTACGAGACGAAGCTCCCGGCCAACAACTGGAACCCGAAGCTCCCGGTCATCCGCACGGCGTCCTGCGGGGCGCTGATGCGGGCGGCGAAGAAGGCCGGAGAATGGGTGACGGGCGGGTATCAGCCCGGGGACGTGGTGATCCTGCTGGGGGGGCGCACCGGCCGGGACGGCATCGGCGGCGCCACCGGCTCCTCCAAGACCCAGAACACCGAGTCCATCGAGACCTCGGGTGCCGAGGTCCAGAAGGGCAACGCCCCGGTCGAGCGTAAGCTGCAGCGCCTGTTCCGCCGCGGCGACGCCTGCCGCCTGATCAAGCGCTGCAACGACTTTGGCGCCGGCGGCGTCTCGGTCGCCGTGGGCGAGCTTGCCGACGGCCTGTATGTCGACCTGGACACCGTGACCAAGAAGTACGACGGCCTGGACGGCACCGAGCTCGCCATCTCCGAGTCCCAGGAGCGCATGGCCTGCGCCGTCGCCGACGGTGACGTCGAGGAGTTCATGGGCTACGCCGCCGAGGAGAACCTGGAGGCGACCGTTATCGCCGAGGTTACCGCCGAGCCGCGCATGCGCATGGCCTGGAACGGCGTCGCTATCGTCGACCTGTCCCGCGAGTTCCTCAACTCCAACGGCGCACCCAAGCACCAGGTCGCCCACGTCTGTGCCCGCAGCGTGTGGCAGCCCAGCTGGGCCGGCACCACGCTTGCCGAGCGCATGACCTCGCTCGTCACCGACCTCAACGTCGCCTCCAACAAGGGCCTGTCCGAGCGCTTTGACTCCACCATCGGCGCCGCGACCGTGCTCATGCCCTTTGGCGGCAAGACGCAGCTCACCCCGAGCTCGGCCATGGTCGCCAAGTTCCCCGTGGACGGCGAGACCACCACGGCGAGCGCCATGGCATGGGGCTTCAACCCCTACCTGATGGAAGCCGACCAGTTTGCGGGCGCCTACCTGTCCGTGGTCGAGTCCATCGCCAAGCTCGTGGCTGCCGGCTTTGAGCACAAGCGCGCCTATCTCTCCTTCCAGGAGTACTTCGAGCGTCTGCGCACCGAGGCCGAGCGCTGGGGCAAGCCCACGGCAGCCGTCCTGGGCGCCCTCATGGCCCAAGTCGACCTGGGTGCTGGCGCCATCGGTGGCAAGGACTCCATGAGCGGCTCGTTTGAGGACGAGGCCGGCGAGCTCAACGTTCCGCCGACTCTGATCAGCTTCGCTGTGGCCGTGGGCCGCGCGGCGCGCGCCGTCTCCCCTGAGTTCAAGGGCCTGACGCACCGCGTCGTCCGCATCGCCCCCGCCACCTACGGCGAGGACTACCGTCCCGACGCCCAGCAGCTGCTCGCCGCGTTTGACGCCGTCGAGGCGCTCACTGCTACCGGCGACGCCCTGGCCGTCTCCACGCCCGGCTACGGCTGCGGCGCCGAGAGCCTCTTTAAGATGTGTGTCGGCAACCAGATCGGTATCGAGCTTGCCGAGGATGTGGACGTGGAGAGCCTCTTCACCCCGCTCTATGGCAGCTTTATCGTCGAGCTCGCCGAGGACGCCGAGCTGCCCAAGGTCGCCGACGGCGTTGTCGTCGAGCCCCTGGGCACCACCGTCGAGGGCTATGTCATCGACACCGGCTCCGAGGTCATCGAGCTCGCCGAGCTCCAGGAGGCCTGGGAGAGCGGCATCGAGGGCGTCTTCGCCTACCGCAGCGCCGGCGAGACCCCCGAGGTCGAGGCCATCGACTTCCGCGCCAAGGACATCCACGTGTATGGCGGTGCCAAGATCGCCCGCCCGCGCGTGATCATCCCTGTGTTCCCCGGCAACAACTGCGAGTACGACAGCGCCCGCGCCTTCCGTGCCGCCGGTGCCGAGGCCGACACCTTCGTGATCAACAATCTCACGCCCGAGGCCGTCGCCGAGAGCACCCACGAGCTTGCCCGCCGCATCCGTGCAAGCCAGATCGTCATGATCCCCGGCGGCTTCTCGGGCGGCGACGAGCCCGACGGCTCCGCCAAGTTCATCACGGCGTTCTTCCGCGCTCCCGAGGTCACCGAGGCAGTCCGCGACCTGCTCAAGGCCCGCGACGGCCTGATGCTGGGCATCTGCAACGGCTTCCAGGCCCTGATCAAGCTCGGTCTGGTGCCCTACGGCGACATCGTCGACGCCACGCCCGATGCGCCCACGTTGACGTTCAACACCATCGGTCGCCACCAGAGCCGTCTGGTGCGCACCCGCATCTCGTCCAACTTGTCCCCGTGGCTGTCGCAGTGCAGCCTGGACGACCCCTACACCGTCGCCATCAGCCACGGCGAGGGCCGCTTTGTCGCCAATGACGAAGTGCTCGCCCAGCTGATCGCCAACGGCCAGGTCGCCACGCAGTACGTGGGCGAGAACGGCAAGCCCAGCATGGACCTTTCCGTCAACCCCAACGGCTCCGCACTCGCCATCGAGGGCATCACGAGCCCCGACGGCCGCGTCCTGGGCAAGATGGGCCATGCCGAACGTCGCGGCGACAACCTGTACCGCAACGTGCCCGAGCATGTCCCCGGCGATAAGTTCATGCCGATCTTTGAGAGCGGCGTGGCCTACTTCGCTTAATGCGTCCCATCGGGTACAATCCCTTCGGGTAACAACACCCGCCACCGGCACATCCGGTGGCGGGTTCTTTTTTGCTTCGCGCATGTAGGAAGGACATCATGGAAAGCCGCAAGCCGTATCTCGCCACCCTGCCCGGACTCATCCTGGGCTGCCTCGTCTGCTGTGCACTCTGGGGATCGGCCTTTCCCTGTATCAAGATCGGTTACGCACTCTTTGGTATCCCAGCGCACGATAGCGCCTCGCAGCTGCTCTTTGCGGGCTTGCGCTTCACGCTTGCCGGCGCCCTGGTTATCGTTGGGATGAGTGCGGCCCAACGCCGCCCCCTCATTTCGCAGGCTCGCGACATCAAGCCCATCTTTGTCTTGTCGCTCTTCCAGACTATCGGGCAGTACTTCTTTTTCTATCTGGGCCTCTCGCGCGCCAGCGCCATGTCGAGCTCCATCATCGAGGCCAGCGCCAACTTCCTCGCAATCCTCTTTGCCGCCCTGGCGTTTCGCACCGAGAAGCTCAATACGGCCAAGGTGCTTGGCTGTGCGCTGGGCTTTGCCGGCGTCGCTCTCGTCAACCTTTCGGGCGCGGATGGCACCTTTGGCTTCAGGCTCGATGGCGAGGGCTTTATCCTAGCCTCCACCGTCGCGGGTGCCCTTTCGACCTGCCTGATTGGCATCTTCTCGCGCGAGCACGACGGCGTCTTGCTTGCCGGGTGGCAGTTCTTGGTCGGCGGCCTTGTCCTCACCGCCATCGGCTTTTTGATGGGTGGCGCGCTCTCCCCCACGGCGATTGCCCCCGCCATCGCGCTCATCATCTACATGGCGCTTATCTCCGCGGTCGCCTACTCGCTGTGGTCGCGCCTGCTTGCCGTCAACCCCGTCAGCCGCGTCTCGGTCTTTGGGTTTATGAACCCCGTCTTTGGTGTGCTGCTGAGCGCGCTGCTGCTCGGCGAAGGCGCGGGCACGAGCCCCGTTACCGTCATCGTTGCCCTGTTGTTGGTCTGCGGCGGCATCATCATCGTCAACAAACCCAAAAAAGCCTAGCGAGCTCACCTTTTTAGGGAGGGCATTCGCATACTTTAGCTTAATGGAGCACACTGATTCTCGTTGATTTCGTACCGAGTCGCGGCGGCAGACGCCCGTCTTGCCGCACCGCGCCTGGGCATTATGGCCGGTGCCCCCCCCCACAAACGCAAAAGGGGCGCACGACCATCGCAACGGTCGTGCGCCCCTTTTTTCTAGCGTATCTGGGCGCCGGCTTTCTTTTTCTCGGCCTTGACGCGGTAGAGTTCCGCGTCGGCAGCGCGAAACAAGTCTTGCCAGGTATCGACGCCATCACCAACCCGTGCGTAGCCGATGGACATCCGCAACAGATACGGAACCTCGGCGCGCGCGAGCTCGTCGTTAATCGCCGAACACAGGTCTATGATGTCCTGTTCCGCCGCTGCCTTTTGGTGCACCACGAACTCATCGCCACCGTAGCGTGCGATAAAGCCACCAGACGCCGAGCAGACATCCTTGAGCGCCTTCGAAACAACCTGAAGGGCATGGTCGCCCTCGACATGTCCATAGTGGTCGTTAATCTGCTTAAAGCCGTCAGCGTCCATCATAAGCAGATATACATCTTCGGCCTGATCCACATTTGAAAAGAGCGACAGCATATAGGTCTCAAAACGGTTGCGGTTGTTGAGTCCAGTCAACGGGTCAGTCGAGATCAGTTGCTCCTGGCAGATGATATAGAGCAGCAACATGCTAATCATTATGCCGACACAAAGGCCAGGCACCGAGTATACGATCTGAAAGGTACCGCCCACCAGGGCCGGAATGGCGAAAAATGCCAAGGTTCGATAGATAGCCTTCGTCTGTAGGCTCTCGACCCTGCGAGATTGCACAAACGCATGCAGGGACGCATGTATAACGTAACAGTAGCTGACAATGGGCTGGATCATATAAGCAAAGCCGCGACGATACACGCCCTGCGAATCGATATAGAACAGGGCGTGCGTCCAGTAACTGGTAAACGCCAGCACGACCACCAGAGCCGTAGGCAACGTTACAAGCACCACCCTATAGCGCGAGGTCACAAGGCGAGAGCCCTGCATCGTCTCGGAATAGATAAACCAAATGAGACACGCGATGGCAAAGAGCGAAAACGAAACCGCGTTGGAAATCCAGTTGGCAGCAATACCCAACGTGCCGTCCGCACTATCCGAAAGCGTCCAGATCATATCGAATAATATGTACGCGGCAGAGGTGTAGCCAAGCATGCTAAACAATAGCTGCAGGGTGCTCGAGAACAAGGAGCGACGACTTCGCGCGGCAAGCCCGATAAGAACAATCATGCATAGCAGGAATATCTCAATCTTGAGTGCCTTAACCACTAGACGCCATCCCTTCAATATCCGAATGGTCAGAATCGCCCAATTCGAATCAGGGCAATAAACACCCCTTTACTCCGCAGGGGTAAAGGGAATCATAGCAGAGCGCCCGGACGGCCACTGCAAGCAGTGACCATCCGGGCGCTCTAGCGGCGCGAATTGCACGCCAGCATCATTGATGGGCGCCAATTGCTACTCGTCATCGATGTCGGTCGCGACGGCCTCCTCGATGGCCTCGACACCGGCAGGCGACAGGTCCTCCTTGCCCTGGCAGAACTGCTTGTCGACCCAGCCGGTCAGAATCGGAGCCATGATTGCCGTGATGATAACGGCAGTGGCGATCTGGGCGTACGCGGTGGGCGCAAGCTCGGCGTAGCGCGGCGCGACCTCGGCGAGAGCAACCGGCGTGGTCATAGCCGTGCCGGCGATGGTGGAACAAGCCACGGCAGCCTTGCCGTTACCACCGCACAGGCGCTCGAACGCAAAGGTGATGGGACCGACGACAAACAGCGTGACAAGGCCCAGCAAGATGCCGGAAATACCGCCGGTGATAAAGCTCGACAGGCTCATGGACGCACCGAGCTGAAATCCGATGACGGCAATCGCGGGATTGGCACCGGGAACTAGCAGGTTCTTGATAAACGGGAACAGGTTGCCCAGAACCATGCCGATAACGAGCGGCAAAATGGAGCCGATGATAGTACCGACAGGGATGTTGGCAAGGCCCGAAACACCAAGGATGATCATCGTGACGGCGGGGCCGGCCGTAAAGAACAGGATACCGACGGCACCCTGCTCGGACTCATCGCCGAACTCGCCCATGATGCCCGTATAGAGCGCCATGTTGCAAAACGTGATGCCGCCGATGATAGACACGGAGCTCAGACCCAGGAAGTTGTCGTTAAAGAAATATGCCACGCCTAGGCCGAGAGCCGCTGCGACGACCAGCTTGGGAATCAGCACGACGATGCCGGTCTTGATGGCGCCCGGCGTGGACTTAAAGCTGATGCCGGCGCCCACAAACAGCAGGATCGCGGCGACGA
>USBA01000095.1 GCA_900552735.1 uncultured Collinsella sp.
TCCAGGCCCACAAAGGCACCGCCGCAGATAAACAGGATGTTGGTCGTGTCGATCTGCAACAGTTCCTGCTGGGGATGCTTGCGGCCGCCAGTGGGCGGAACGCTTGCCACCGTGCCCTCAAGAATCTTCAGCAGTGCCTGCTGAACACCCTCGCCCGAGACATCGCGGGTGATGGAGAGGTTCTCGGCCTTGCGGGCAATCTTGTCGATCTCATCGACATAGATGATGCCCACCTGCGCGCGCTCGATGTCGCCATCGGCGGCGTTGATGAGCTTGAGCAGGATGTTCTCAACATCCTCGCCCACGTAACCTGCCTCGGTAAGCGCGGTGGCATCGGCAATGGCAAACGGCACTTCGAGGATGCGCGCGAGCGTCTGGGCAAGTAGGGTCTTACCGGTACCGGTGGGACCGAGCAGCAGGATGTTGGACTTGGCGAGCTCTACCTCGTCCATATCGTCATCGAACTGCGAGCCCATGTCGTCATCAAAGGCAGACACCGCGGCGCCGCCCTCGATCACGCGGCGATAGTGGTTGTACACGGCAACCGACATGGCGCGCTTGGCGGCCTCCTGACCCATAACATAGGCCGAAAGCTCGTCATAGATCTCGTGCGGCGTCGGCACATGCGTGATGACCTGGCGTTCGTCCTCGAGCTCAAAGCCCTCGGTCTCGGGGTCCACAGCGGGCTGGGATGCAGCCTGGCCGTGGTCGTTGAGAAAGCCCGGCAGCTTGCCGTTGCGGGCAGCGTCCATAAAGTCCGAAGCCAGCGACTCCTCCAAGATCTCGGAGCAGGCGGCGACGCACTCGTCGCAGATAAAGATATTAGTCGGACCCTTCACCAGGCGGCGAACCTGACCTTGCTCTTTTCCGCAGAAGGAGCAGCGGATGGGGTTGCCGTTCTCGTCGAAGCCGTCCTGCATGTTACCGGCCATCCTAGGCATCCTTCGCGGCGAGGTCGCGCGAGGTGACAATGCGGTCGATCAGACCGTAGTCGAGGGCCTCGGCAGCGGTCAGGTAGTTGTCGCGCTCGGTGTCGGCCTGGACCTTCTCGATGGGCTGACCCGATGCGTCGGACAGAATCTGGTTGAGCTCGCGACGGGTCTTCTTAATCTCCTCGGCAACGATCTCGATCTCGGTCTGCTGGCCCTGGGCACCGCCGCTGGGCTGGTGAATCATAACCTTGGAATGCGGCAGGCAGAAGCGCTTGCCCTTGGCGCCGGCCGAAAGCAGCACGGCGGCCATGGACGCGGCCATACCGACGCAAATGGTCGAGACCTGCGGCTTGATGAAGTTCATAGTGTCAAGAATCGCCAGGCCGGAGTAGACCTCGCCGCCGGGCGAATTGATGTAGAGCGAGATATCCTTCTCGGCATCCTGGCTCTCAAGATGCAGCAGCTGGGCAACGACCAGGTTGGCGCTGACGGAGTTGATCTCCTCGCCCAAGAAGATGATGCGGTCGTTGAGCAGGCGCGAATAGATATCGTAGCTGCGCTCGCCGCGCGGCGTCTGCTCGATAACGTATGGCACGAGGGCGGAATCGAACTTAGCGATCATACGCATCTCCATTTCTCTCTTGCGGACCAAATTGGTTCTAGATAAACATACGGTGCCCGCATGCTATGCATTGGCTGGCACCGTACGAAGCAACCGGATAACCGGTGTATAACTTTACCCCATCACGGGCGCACGCATGCGCTCGCGACCAAGGTGGCGCGAATTACTCGGCGTCCTTGGCGGTCTCGTCGACCTCGGTCACCTTGGCGTTCTCGACCAGGTGGTCGACGGCCTTGGAGCGACGGATGGACTCGCGGACGGCAGGCATGCGGCCATCGGCGATGAACTCGGCCTTGGAAGCCTCGACGTCCTTGACGCCAGCCTTCTCGAACTCGGCGTTGATGTCGTCCTCGGTGACCTCGATCTTGAGCTCACGGGCGAGGGCGTCCAGAGCCAGGGACTCACGGGCAACGTCGTTGGCCTGCTTGTGCAGGTCGCCGATGAACTGCTCCATGGTCAGGCCAGAAGCGGGCAGCCAGGTGTCCAGCGTCATGCCGCGGGCAGCGAGGTTGGACAGGAAGTTCTGGCCAAGCTCCTCAAAGACGGACTGCTCGTAGTCGGCGTCCATCTCGTCGAGCTGCAGGCGCTCGGCGAGAGCGGAGACGCAACGGTTCTCCTTCTCGGCCGGGAGGCGGGAAGCCTTGTCCTGCTCGATCTCGATCTTGATGGCGTCGCGCATGGCGTCGATGCTGTCGAAGCCAAAGTCGGACTTGACGAGCTCGTCGGTGAGCTCGGGGGTGTTGCGGACCTTGATGCCCTTGACGGTGACCTCGACGGTATGGGTCTCGGCCTCCTCGCCCTCCTCGACCTCGTCGGTCCAGGTAACGGTCTTGACGTCGTCAACGTTGGCGCCAATCAGGGCCTCGTTGAACTCCTTGGGGTTGCTGTCGCTACCGGCGATGAGCATGCGGCCCTCGGCGGCAAAGTTGTCGGCGTTCTCGACGGCCTTGAGGTCGACGGTAACGTAGTCCTCGGCCTCGACGGCGCGGCCCTCGACGTCCTCGAAGGTGGCACGGTAGTTGAGGAGCATCTCGACCTGGTTGTTAATCTCGGACTCGGTGACCTCCGCAGGGGGCATCTCGATCTCGACGGCGTCGAAGGAAGAGAGCTCAGCGGCAGGACGCAGGGAGAACTCGACGGTGTAGGTGTAGTCCTCGTGATCCTTGGCGAGGTCGAGCTCCTTGTAGTCACCGTTCTTGGTGGAGACGATGTCCAGCTCGTTGAGGACGGCGGGCTCGTTGGCGGCGATCAGGTCGTTGGTGGCCTGAGCGAGGGTAGCCTCGGCGCCAAGAGCGGAGTCGATGACCGGACGGGGAGCCTTACCGGCGCGGAAGCCCGGGAATCGGTACTTCTTGGCGGTGTCCTTGTAGGCCTTCTTGATCGCGGCGTCGACGTCGGCGGCCGGGATGGTGACCGTAGCGGTGAGCTTGGCGTCCTTGACGTCAGAAGCGGTGATGTTCAACACGTTCCTCCTCATACTGCCCAGCTTATCTGAGGTGCTGGTACCTTTATGCAACAAAGAGTCGCGACGGCGGGAGCCGACGCAGGTGCGTTGGTGCGGGCGAAAGGACTCGAACCTTCACGGGAATCCCACCAGAACCTAAATCTGGCGCGTCTACCAATTCCGCCACGCCCGCATGAGCGCACAGATTAGGAATGATAGCAGATACGAACGGCAAGCGCACGCACACGTTTTACAGGCTCACGACCTCACCACGAGTGCCCATCGGAGGGAAGGGTAGCTAATTTGGGACGGGGCTATTTTAGCTACCCCGGCTGATAGCGCGAATGGTTGGCCAATTAACGGCTGGGGTAGCTAAAATGGCCCCGTCCCAAATTAGCTACCCCCAGCTCGTCTACTCCCCCAGCAGGGCCTTCTCGGGCGTGATGGGCAGCGAGCGTACCTGATGGCCGGTGGCGTGTGCCACGGCCGAGGCCACGGCGGCGAGCGGCGTGTTGATGACGACCTCGCCAATCGACTTGGCGCCAAACGGACCCGTCGGCTCGTAGCTCGGCTCAAAGGCCACGCGAATGCTGCCGATATCCAGGCGCGTGGGCAGCTTGTAGCTCATAAAGTTGCCGGTGCGCAGGCGGCCGCGATCGTCGTGCTCGACGATCTCGTAGAGCGCGTGGCCGATACCTTGGGCAATACCGCCCTCGGCCTGGACGCGCGCGAGCGCCTCGTTGATCACGGTACCGCAGTCCACAGCCGCCGCGTAGTCCACAACAGTCACCTTTCCGGTGGCCTTGTCGACCTCGACCTCGGCAATGCCGGCCATAAACGGCGGAGGCGAAACGGGGAGGCAGGCAGAAGCGTGCGAGGTCAGCGCGTCGCCGCCCGCGATGTTCTTGACGCACAGGTTGGCAAAGTCGCGCAGCGTGAGGTAGCAGTTCTGCTCGCGGGCGGCACGCTCGTCGGACAGGCGCACGTACTGGCCATCAAAGACCACGTCGGCAGCGTCCACGTCCCACATCTGGGCGGCCTTGGCGCAAATCTTCTCACGCAGCTCGGTCGCGGCGTTCTTGGCTGCCAGACCCGTCACGTACGTGCCCGAGCTCGCGTACGAGCCGGCGTCGAACGGCGACACATCGGTGTCCACGCCGCGCACCACGATGAGCGAGCTCTCCACACCCAGCTCCTCGGCGGCAATCTGCGCCAGGATCGTGTCGACGCCCATGCCGTTATCGGTGGCGCCGGTGCCGATGGTAATGAAGCCGTCCTCTTCCAGGCGCATGTCGATGCCGGCGATATCCACGTTGGAGATGCCCGAGCCCTGCATGGTGAGCGCGCAACCCAGGGCTCGCACGCGGTCGCCCAGGTCCACGGCCAGCGGCTTGTCGCGCCAACCGATCATGTCCATCGCGCGCAGCAGGCAGCGGTCGAGCGCGCAGGCGTTGAGCTTCTCGTTGTAGTACTGCGGCATGACTTCGCCCTCGCGCACAATGTTTTTAAGGCGCAGGTCGGCGGGATCCATGTGCAGCATGTCGGCGAGCTCGTTGACGGCGCTCTCCACGGCAAACTGGCCCTGGGTGGCACCGTAGCCGCGATACGCGCCGCCGCGGTTGGTATTGGTGTAGACGGCGTCCCAGCTAAAGCGGCTCGCCTTCACATGGTTATAGATGGGCAAGCTCTTGTGGCCCGACAGGCCGATCGTCGTGGTGGCGTGCTCGCCGTACGCGCCGGCGTTGGACAGCGTGTGCAGATCGATGGCCGTGATGGTGCCGTCGTTCATGGCGCCCAGCTTAACGGTCATCTGCATCTGGTGGCGCGAGTTGCCCGCGGTGATGGTCTCCTCACGCGTGTAGCAGCAGTAGCTCGGACGGCCGGTCTGCTGCGTCACGAACGCAACGAAGATCTCGCAGCAGCCCGTCTGCTTGGAGCCAAAGCCGCCGCCGATGCGCGGCTTAATGACCTGCACCTGCGACTGCGGAACATCGAGTGACTGCGCGACCATGCGGCGCACATGGAAGGGCACCTGTGTGGAGGTGGTCACCGAGATACGCCCGAACGCGTCGGTCGTCGCGAAGGCGCGGAAGGTTTCCATGGGCGCGGTCTGCGTGGCCTGGCTGGTGTAGGTGCGGGTGAAGACGATGTCGCTCTGGGCGAAGGCCTCGTCCAAGTCGCCAAAATCACTGGTACCGCTGCATACCAGGTTGCGCGGGACGTCGCCGCCTTGCGGGAACATAAAGGTCACGTCGCCCTCGGGGTGGACCACGATGTCATTATCGAGCGCCTGGGTAAAGTCGAGCAGGGGCTCGAGCACCTCATAGTCGACCTTGATGAGCTTGAGCGCCTTGTCGGCAGCCTCCTCGGTCTCGGCGGCGACGATCGCCACCTCCTCGTTTTGGTAACGGACGAGGTTCTCGAGAATCAGGCGGTCGTAGGGACTCGGCTGCGGATAGCTCTGGCCGGCGATGGTAAAACGGCGCTTGGGCACGTCCTCGTACGTGTAGACGCCCACGACGCCGGGCACCTTCAGGGCGCGCGACGTATCGATGGAGCGGATCTTGGCGCGGGCATAGGGGCTGCGCTTGAGTTTGACGATGAGCGCGCCGGCGGGCACCAGGTCGCCCGTGTAGACGGGACGGCCCTCGAGCAGGGCCTTCGAGTCCTTCTTGGGCTGCTTGTGAGTGATCTGCTTGTAAGAGACACCGTCGCAGCTGGTGTCGTTGACCGGCAGCTCGGGCAACTCAAAGCCAACCTGTACGCCGGACTCGTTGAGGAAGCGCACGATGGCGCGCAGCTGGCTCTCGTAGCCGCTGCAACGGCAGAGATTGCCGGCGAGCTGGCGCGAGAGCTCCTCGCGCGTGGCGACGAGGCTCGGGTCCTCCTTGGCGGCGCGGGCAAGCGCCAGCACGTTCATGATGAGGCCGGGGGCACAAAAACCGCACTGCTCGGCGCCTTCGGCAGCCATCGCACGGGCGAGCGCCTCAGACTCGGCCTTGAGGCCCTCGAGCGTGGTGATGGAGCGGCCCTCGACGCGCGCGGCGGGAACCGAGCAGCTCAGCACCGGGTCGCCATCGAGCCACACCGTGCACAGGCCGCAGTTGGTGGTTTCGCAGGCACAGCGCACCGATGCGCAACCCTGCTCGCGCAGCAGCGCAAAGAGCATGGTATCGGGGGCAATCTGAACCTTGACCTTGCGGCCATTGAGCGTAAAGGAAAGATCGATGAGTTTGGAAGCCATTAGCGCACCTCGCTAGAATCGACGCCGGGCACGCGGCGGCAGGAATACTCGTCCGTGGCAAACTTGGGGATCTGCACGGTCTCGAGCTCGCGGGCAAACGCGGCCGAAAGCTCGATGCCGGCGGCGCGGCGCACGGCCTGAATCGCAAGCGGCGCCGAGATGCGGCGGCGGTACTCGGCCGAGCCCCACAGATTGGTGCCGTAGCTCAGCGCGCGTACGGACGCTGTCAGGGCACGTAGCTCGTCCTCGGAAGGCTGCTCGTTCACCAGGCCGCATGCCTCGCCCTGCAGCAGGGTCGCGCGCAGCGGACGGGCACCCACAGTGACATGCCAGGTATTATCCCACCAGGCGGCGGTGACATTCAGCGAGGGGAAATCGGTCGCAGCCTTGCGCACGGCCTCGTAGCTCGCACGGTAATCGTGCTTGACGACCACGACGTGCTCGATCACGTCACGTACATAGCCCATGTCCACGAACTCGGCGAGCGGCACGCGGCCGGCACCCGTCAGCTCAACATACGAATCGAGCGCCAGGAACGCCGAGAGCACGTCCGAGAAGCCAAAGCGGCCGTAAATGCTGCCGCCTACCGTGGCGGTGTTGCGCAGCTGCACACCCACGATGTCATGGACGGCGAACTCAAAGACATTGTTGACAAGCGCGTTGAGCTCGGCATGACGCTCGAGCTGGCGCAGGGTGCACATGGCACCGATGCGAAACTCGGTCTCGGTCTCCTCGATCTGATCCAGTCCGCAGGCCGAAAGGTCAATCGCCGTCGCCACGCGACGCGAACCCAGGCGCATCCAGATGCCACCGCCCACAATCTTGTTGTTGCGGTTCTT
>USBA01000096.1 GCA_900552735.1 uncultured Collinsella sp.
CCGCGGCCCCGCCCCCCCCCCCCCCCCCCCCCCCCCCCCCCCCCCCCCCCCCCCCCCCCCCCCCCCCCCCGCCGCTGTTTGTATTTGTGCCGTATAATGACCGTTACCTATGACGCGATACAAAAGAAAGGTGTTTGCCCATGCAGGCACAGAAGGCGGAGGGAACCCGCGACCTTATCGGCGCCGAGATGCGCGCCTGGCAAAAGATGCAGCAGATTGCGGCCGGCGTGTTCGAGCCGTTTGGTTTTAAACCCATCGAGACGCCCGCGATCGAGCAGGTGGACGTGTTTGTCCACGGTATCGGCCAGTCGACCGACGTCGTGCGCAAGGAAATGTTCCGCGTGTTCAGCGGTGCCAACCTGGAGCGCGTCTTTACCGAGGGCACCGACACCAAACTCAAGCCCAAGCAGCGCCTGGCGCTTCGCCCCGAGGGCACGGCCGGCGTGGTGCGCGCTGTCGTCGAGAACAATCTGGTGCCCCAGGGCTCCACGCCGTTTAAGGCGTACTACGCCGAGGCCATGTTCCGCGGCGAGCGTCCCCAGAAGGGCCGCCTGCGCCAGTTCCACCAGGTGGGCATCGAGTGGCTCGGCGCTCCCGATCCGGCGGCAGACGCCGAGTGCATCATCATGCTCATGGAGTTTTACAAGCGCCTGGGCTTCGATCTGTCCAAGCTCCGTCTGCTTATTAACTCGATGGGCGATGCGCAGTGCCGTCCGGCATATCGCGAGCAGGTCAAGCAGTTTATCCTCGATCACGCCGACGAGATGTGCGACGAGTGCCGCGAGCGCGCCGAGCTCAACCCGCTGCGCGCCTTCGACTGCAAGAACGACCACTGCCGCGAGATCATGGCCGAGGCTCCGCTGATGGGTGACAACCTGTGCGATGAGTGCCGCGAGCACTACGAGCAGGTCAAGCGCTATCTGGATGCCGCCGGTATCGAGTATGTCGAGGATCCCACCTTGGTGCGCGGCCTGGACTACTACACCCGTACTGTCTTTGAGGTCGAGGCTCCCGGCGCCGGTGTCGGCTCCATCGGTGGCGGCGGTCGCTACGATGGCCTCGTTGAGCTCGAGGGCGGCAAGCCCACGGCGGGCGTCGGCTTTGCCGTCGGCTTTGAGCGCGCCCTGCTGGCCCTGCAGGCCTTTGGCAGCGATTTGGGTGCCGATGAGGCCCCGTGCGTCTATGTCGCCAACGCCGGCAAGGAGCTGCGTCAGAACGTCTTTGCCATTACGCAGGAGCTTCGCGCCGCAGGTATCGTGACCGAGGCCGACTATCAGGGTCGTTCGCTCAAGGCCCAGTTTAAGCAAGCCGATAAGGTAGGCGCCAAGCTCATCTTGGTCCTGGGTGGCGACGAGCTTGCCGCCGGCAAGGTCAAAGTGCGCGACATGCAGAGCCATGACGAGGTGCTCGCCGATCTGGACAACGTCGTCGAGGCGGTTCGCGAGCGCCTGTAGCGCATCTTTTTGAGCTTCGGGCCTGCTAACGTGCCCTGCTCATGGAGAGCGATTGTTACGGGGGTGTTTCGCTTTTATGCGGAATGCCCCCGTTTACGTATGCCGCCCACCGAGAAATACGACCATTTAGGGCAAAAACCTTTGCAATGCAGAAAATACTTTTGTGTGGTAAAGCGCAATCAGTGTCGAAAGTATTTCTCAAGCGCCTATAATGAATACCGCATGTTACGTGCATAGAAGGAGGAATGGGAGGAAACGTGGCTGAGAACCTAAGCAACCAGTCTGTACCCGAAGCCGCGGCGCGTGTCGCTGCCGTGGTCAACCGCCTCGTTAACCGAATCGGCTCGAATGCCGAGTCCAGGGAGCGTCTCGCCGAGATCGAGATCCCCGAGGAGCTGCGCGACAATCTGGCGCTGTTCTTGCGCCTGGAGCGCCGTGTGCTTAGCGAGTATGATCCCGAGATCGCGGACCTGTTCGACAAGATTTTGACAGCCGAGATTGTGGTCAATGCCGGCAACCCCGGTACCTGCGCTGCCGACGAAGCCGTCGACGAGCAGGGCGTGCCCACCGCCGACGAGCCCACTGCCGTGGCATTTCGTGAGGTCGTCGATTTGATCGACAGCCTGCCGCTCGATAAGCAGCAGGTCATCGTTCGCGCCTTTACGAGCTTTTTCCATCTGGCAAACCTGTCGGAGGAGAACTACCGTGTGGCGCAGCTGCGCGAGCGCGAGGCCGGTGCGTCGACCGATACCGAGGTCGATCCTGCCAACGAGCTTACCGTTGCCTATCACCAGCTGGTGAATGAGCTGGGTGTCGAGGGTGCCAACGAGCTGCTCGACAAGCTCGAGTTCCACCCTGTCTTTACCGCACATCCCACCGAGGCCCGTCGTAAGGCCGTCGAGGGCAAGATCCGCCGTATCTCCAACCTGCTGGAGGAGCGTCCGCGTCTGGGCGGCTCCGACCTGGTGGAGAACGAGCGCCATATGCTGCAGGAGATCGACGCCCTGGTGCGTACGAGTCCCATCGCGCTCAAGAAGCCCACGCCGGTCGAGGAAGCCGATACCATCATCGACATCTTCGATAACACGCTGTTCGACGTTATCCCCGTTATCTATCGTCGTTTTGACGATTGGGTGCTGGGCGACAAGGCCGGTACTGTGCCGCCGCTGTGCCCGGCGTTCTTCCATCCCGGCAGCTGGATCGGTTCCGACCGCGACGGTAACCCCAACGTCACCGCCAAGGTGAGCCGTGAGGTCGCCGCCAAGTACTTTACGCACATGGTGCTCAAGCTCGAGGACAAGTGCCGCCACATCGGCCGCAACCTCACGCTCGAGGCTACCTACAGCAAGCCTTCTGCCGAGCTCATTAACCTGTGGAACCATCAGGTCGAGATGAGCCCTCGTTACACGGCCCGCGCCGAGCTGATCTCCGAGCACGAGCCGCATCGCGCCGTCATGCTCGTCATGGCCGACCGCCTGAACGCCACCGTGCGCCGCATCACCGACACCATGTACCACAGCGCCGACGAGTTCCTGGATGACCTGCGCGTCGTCCAGCGCTCGCTGGCCGCCTGCGGTGCCGTCCGTGCTGCCTACGGCCCGGTCCAGACCATCATCTGGCAGGTCGAGTCCTTCGGCTTCCATATGGTCGAGATGGAGTTCCGTCAGCACTCCGTGGTGCATGCTCGCGCCCTCAAGGATATCCACGAGAACGGTATCCATGGCGACCTGCAGCCCATGACGCGCGAAGTCATCGATACCTTCCGTGCTATCGGCTCCATCCAAAAGCGCTACGGCAAGAAGATGGCGCACCGCTACATCATCTCGTTTACCAAGAGCGCCCAGCATGTGGCCGACGTCTTTGAGCTTGCCCACCTGTCCTTTGCACACGAGGAGGATGTCCCCGAGCTCGACGTGATCCCGCTGTTCGAGCAGCTCGAGGACCTCGAGGGCTGCGTCGACGTGCTCGACCAGATGCTTACGCTGCCTGTGGTGCAAAAGCGCCTTGCCCAGACCAACCGCCGCATGGAGGTCATGCTGGGCTATTCCGACTCCTCCAAGGATGCCGGTCCTACCACGGCCATGCTCGCGCTGCACTCCGCGCAGGAGCGCATTGCCAAGTGGGCCGAGAAGAACGATATCGACCTGGTGCTCATGCACGGTCGCGGCGGTGCCGTGGGCCGTGGCGGCGGCCCGGCCAACAAGGCCGTGCTGGCGCAGCCCAAGGGTTCGGTCAACTGCTTCTTTAAGCTCACCGAGCAGGGCGAGGTCATCTTTGCCCGTTACGGCAACCGCACGCTGGCTCAGCGCCATGTTGAGTCCGTTGCCGCCGCAACGCTTTTGCAGTCTGCCCCGAGTGTCGAGAAGACCAACACCGAGACCACGCAGAAGTTCTGGGATATGGCCGAGAAGCTCAACGCCGCAAGCCACGAGCGCTATCTGGACCTGCTGAACACCGAGGACTTTACACCGTGGTTCTCGACCGTGACGCCGCTGACCGAAGTCGGTCTGCTGCCGATCGGCTCGCGTCCCGCTAAGCGCGGCCTGGGCGCCAAGTCGCTCGACGACCTGCGTACCATTCCGTGGATCTTCAGCTGGAGCCAGGCACGCATTAACCTGGCCGCTTGGTATGGCCTGGGCACCGCCTGCGAGCAGCTGGGCGACCTTGACCAGCTCAAGGCTGCCTACCAGGAGTGGCCGTTCTTCCGCACCTTTATCGACAACATCGAGATGTCGATCGCCAAGACCGATCAGCGCATCGCCAAGATGTATCTGCATCTGGGCGATCGCCAAGATCTGTCCGAGAAGGTCTTCACCGAGATGCAGCTCACGCGTAAGTGGGTCCTTGCCATCGTCGGTGACGAGTGGCCGCTGCAGCGCCGCCGCGTGCTCGGCTGCGCCGTCCGCGTCCGTAACCCCTATGTCGACGCTCTGTCCATTGCCCAGGTCCGCGCCCTTCGCGAGGTGCGCATGAATCAGGACGAGATGGCCGAGGAGAAGAAGGCCGAGTACATGAGCCTGATTCTGTCGACTGTGACCGGCGTCTCGGCAGGACTGCAGAACACGGGGTAATCGATAGCCCTGTGGCTCTCACCGGGACCCGATGGGTTTCCCTCTGAATGCGTCCTCGCACTTGAAGCCCCCTTATCCTGCTCCTTCGGAGCTGCGGATAAGGGGGCTTCGTGCTGCGGAATGCATTCAGAGGGAAACCCGTCGGGTCCCTTCGTCCTCGGTCTTCTGGGATTAAAGCTGAGGAGAAGAATGGCGCGCTTCTCGCCTTACGACTGTAGCGGCTGCGGTCCCGTTTGGGATCGCGGCCGTTTTGTTGTGGGTCAAATATGAACGTTGTGTTAATGAGTCGGTGGACGGTGGTGTTTTTCGGTGAGCGGCGTATCCTTCCAACGGTTTATCTAGTGTGTCAGTTGAAAGGAAGAGGGCGCTCGTCGTTGTTTGAATGTGAACTGCCGTTTGACCACAAGACGCTGCATCTGGAGCTCGAGGATAAGAACTTCGCGGGTGTGATGGAAGGTCATCAGAACGAGTTTAAGACTACAAAATCGCAGGAAGAGCTGGTGGAGGAGTCACTTGCCAACCCTTATGGCTCGCCTTCGCTCGAGGAGCTTTGTGCTGGCAAGAAGGATATTGTCATCATTAGCTCCGATCATACGCGTCCCGTTCCCTCGCGTGTGACGATGCCTATTCTGCTGCATCACATCCATTCCGCTGCGCCCGAGGCTCGCGTGCGCATTCTGGTTGCTACGGGTATGCATCGTCCGTCGACGCACGAGGAGCTCGTCAACAAGTACGGCGAGGAGATCGTTGCCAACGAGGAAATCGTTATGCACGTTGCGACTGACGACAGCATGATGAAAAAGATCGGCACCCTGCCTTCTGGTGGCGAGTGCATCATCAACAAGATTGCTGCCGATTGCGATCTGCTGCTTGCCGAGGGCTTTATTGAGCCGCACTTCTTTGCTGGTTTCTCCGGCAGCCGCAAGTCCGTCCTGCCCGGCATCGCCAGCTACAAGACCATCATGTACAACCACAACGGCCAGTTTGTGAACGATTCTCATTCGCGCGCCGGCAACCTGTGCCACAACCACGTGAGCGAGGACATGTTTGCCGCTGCCGAGATGGCTCACCTTGCCTTTGTGCTGAACGTGGTGCTCAACGGCAAGCACGAGGTCATCGGCTCCTTTGCCGGCGATATCCACAAGGCGCACGAGGCCGGCTGCGAGTTCGTGAAGAGCCTTGCCGGCGTTGAGCCCGTCGAATGCGAGATCGCCATCACCACCAACGGCGGCTACCCGCTCGACCAGAACATCTACCAGGCCGTGAAGGGCATGTGCTCTGCCGAGGCCACGCTTCCCGAGGGCGGTGTGATCATCGACGTTGCCGGTTGCGCCGACGGTCACGGTGGCGAGGGCTTCTATCACAACATCGCCGACAACGATCCGGCAGAGTTTGAGCGCGCCTGCATCGACCGTCCTAAGGACGAGACCCTGCCCGACCAGTGGACGAGCCAGATTTTTGCCCGCATCCTGGCGCATCACCCCGTGATCATGGTCACCGACCTGTGCGATCACCAGATGCTCAAGGATATGCACATGACGCCGGTCAACACTATCGAGGAGGCGCTCAAGCTCGCCTTTGAGATGAAGGGTGCCGATGCCAAGGTGGCCGTCATTCCCGATGGCCTGGGCGTTGTCGTCGCTCAGCACTAGTATGCGGCCTAAACGAATCGTTTATAACCGACAAGAAAGATAAGGTTTTATGCTTACCAAACTCCTCTGCGAATTCGGCGCAACTGCCCTCATGATCATCTTTGGCGTGGGCGTGCACTGCGATACGGTGCTCAAGGGCACCAAGTATCAGGGCTCCGGCCACATGTTTGCCATCACCACCTGGTCTTTTGGCATCTCGGTCGCTCTGTTTATCTTTGGCGGCGCCGTGTGCATGAACCCCGCCATGGTGCTTGCCCAGTGCATCGTAGGCCTGGTGCCGTGGAGCAGCTGCATTCCCTTCATGATTGCCGATATGCTCGGCGGCTTTGCGGGTGCCGTGATCGCGTGGTTGATGTATGCCGATGAGTTCAAGGCTTCCGATGGTGTCGTCGACCCCATTGCCCAGCGCAACATCTTCTCGACCAACCCCACCACCGAGGGCACCAACTATGCCCGTAATTTCTTCTGCGAGGCTATCTGCACCTTTGTGTTCATCAGCGCCATCCTTGCTGCTGCTAACCGTGCTGGCGAGAATGTCCTGATGCTCGCCATCTGCGTCGGCCTGATCGTTTGGGCCGTTGGCATGGGCATGGGCGGCATCACCGGCTTCGCCATGAACCAGGCCCGTGACCTTGGTCCTCGCATGGCCTATCAGGTGCTGCCGATCAAGAACAAGGCCGACAACAACTGGAAGTATGGCCTGCATGTTCCTGGTATTGCTCCGTTTGTCGGTGCCGCTCTGGCCGCACTGTTTGTGCATGGTTTCTTGGGCATGTTCTAGTCTGAGGCTACATAGTAGTCCGCTGGCCCCCAAGGCTAACAAACCCACCCCAACAAACCAAAAAAAAAAAAAAAACGGAGAACAAAATAAGGCCCACCCAATTAT
>USBA01000097.1 GCA_900552735.1 uncultured Collinsella sp.
TCCCCCTTTTTGCGTTTATAGGGCCATCACTCCACTCTCGCTGTGTTTTTGACCCTCGTTTGTCGCATCTTCTGCGAACGGGCTACAATGTCATAGTCTGTGCAGCATGGAGGTGATTATGGCCGAAGCCGGAATCGGCGTTGATATCGTCGAGATTTCGCGAATGAAATCAATCCTTGAGAATACGCCCGCGTTTGTTCGGCGCGTGTTTACCGATGAAGAGCGTTCGTATTGCGATGCCTCGTCTCGTCCTGCCGCGCATTATGCCAGTCGTTTTGCTTCTCGCGAGGCGGTGCTTAAGGCGCTTGGTACGGGTTTTAGCCAGGGCGTTGGCCGTAAAGACGTTTCCGTAACGCGCGATAAGCTCGGCAAGCCAAAAGCGCTGCTTTCGGGTCGTGCTCTCGAAATCGCCCAGGAATTGGGCGTTGTCGAGGTCGCTCTTTCTATTACTCTGACGGGTGACTTGGCTGTCGCTAATGCCATTGCGATCACCGAGGATGCTCGACCTAAACCCAAGGAAGAAAAGGTGAGCACGAAGGAGCGCGTTGCTCAGACATTTAAAGAGGCTCGTTCTGTCTTAGACGAGCTCGAACAGCTGCAACAATCTGCTTTGTCGGAACATCTGGATGATGATCCGCAAGATATGCTAGGAGCATAGATGAAACCGGTTTTGAGTACCGAGGAAGTCGTTCGCCTCGAAGATATTATCGAGCGTGAGGGTACCTCGAAGGCCGAACTCATGGAGTTGGCGGGCGAATTTGCTGCTAACGAGATTTTAAAGCTCAACCCCGATCGCGTTCTTGTATTGGTCGGTTTTGGCAACAATGGCGGAGATGGCTGGGTTGCCGCTGACATTCTGACGCATAAGGGCGTTGATGTAGATATCGTCTCTCCGGTTGAGCCGGATGAGATCCCTGCCGCTCTCGCTCGTCATGTCGCCCGTCGTACTGCTGGTCGCGACGTGCATGTGTGTGTCGGCCCCTCTCGTGATGAGCTGGAGGTGCTGATTGATAAGGCTGATGTTGTAGTCGATGCCATTTTTGGTACCGGTTTTCATGGTGATCTTCGTGCGCCGTTTTCAATCTGGATCCCCACGGTCAATGAAAATGCCGATCGCGTTGTCTCCATCGATGTTCCCTCGGGCCTGAATGCCGAGACGGGTGTGGTGGATGACGACTGCATTCGTGCCGAGCGTACGGTGACGATGATTGCTCCCAAGATCGGCTTATACAGCGCTGACGGTCCCGAATATGCAGGCGATCTGGTCTGCGGCGGTCTGTATGACCGCCTTGATGAGGTTATTGACGATGTCGACCATGCTGCCGAGATCGTGGAACCCGGTGACCTTGTGGACTATTTTGCTCCGCTGCCTACGAATATCGATAAGTACTCGCGCGGCTCGGTGCTCATTGTTGCCGGATCGGCGCAGTATCCTGGTGCGGCCATTATGGCTGCCAAGTCCGCTGCCCGCGCAGGCGCCGGCTATGTGGCAGTCGCGACTCCGGATGCGTGTGCCAACCTTATCCGCATGGCGCTCCCCTCGATTCCGGTCTTTGCTATTCCATCTGATTCCCGCGGTTCTTTTGGTGCCGCTGCGCGCATGACGGTATGTGAGATTGCCAAGAAATATAGCTGCGTGCTGTGTGGTCCCGGCATGACGACATCTGCCGGTGCCATGCAGGTGGTTTCGGGTCTGCTTGAGCTCGACGTACCGCTTATCTTGGATGCCGATGCTCTCAACTGCCTTGCCAAGATTGCAATCGATGGCATCGACAGTAATCCCGAGATGTATCGTCGTGAGCAGCCGCTCGTTATGACGCCGCATTATCGTGAGCTTTCGCGTCTCGTCGCCGGTGATGAGGTCAATGATCTTGGAACCGCGATTGCCGCCGCGCAAAAGGTTGTCTGGGCCGCCGGTTCCGATAACCTCGTTGTTATCGCTAAGGGCCCGACGACGGCCATTTGCGGTGTTGAGCGCGTGCTGCTGCCGCTCTCTGGCCCGGCGTCGTTGGCGACCGCTGGCTCGGGTGACGTCCTTGTGGGTATTCTGGCCGGCACGCTAGCCACCATGCGCGACGAGATGGACCGCTGGGAGCTGCTGTACTCGTATGCCGTCGCGCTTCATAGCTATGCCGGTTTTGCCGCGGCGACGGAGTTTGGCGAGAAGAGCGTTATCGCGACCGATCTTATCGACTTGATCGGTCCCGCCATGGAGTTGGCGGCAAAGGATGCACTCGATGATCTGGGAATCACGGACGAAGGGTCGGATGACTAATTATGAATAAAGCCGATTTGACGCGTTGGTCCTGGGTCGAGATCGACCGCGGGGCGCTCCGTCGCAACACGAGGGCCTATAAGAACTTGCTGAATCCACGTCAGCGCCTGTGCTGCGTGGTCAAGGCCGATGCTTATGGTCATGGAGCTGTTGAGTGCGCCAAGATCATGTATTCGGCCGGTGCCGACATGTTTGCCGTGGCGACGGTTAACGAGGGCGTTGGGCTCCGTCAGGGCGGGATTACTAAGCCCGTCCTGATTCTAAGTGAGCCGCCTATCGAGGCTATTCCTGCATTGCTCGAATTCGATATCATGCCCTCGGTCTATACGTCTGACTTTGCTCTTGCGTATGGCGAATGTGCCGTCGCGGCGGGCAAAGTGGGCAAGTATCATCTCGCCATCGAGACGGGCATGAATCGTATCGGCGTTCACTACACGCAGGTGCTCGACTTTGTACGCGGCATCAGTTTCCATCGCGGTATTCAGTGCGACGGCGTATTTACGCACTTCGCCACGGCCGATGAACCTTCGGGCTGGGACTACAAGCTGCAGTGCCAGCGCTTTACCGAGGCCGTTCAGGCCATTAAGGATGCGGGTTTTGAGTGCGGTATCGTGCATTGCGCCAACACGCCGTCCTCGATGCTCGACCCCTCGATGCATTTTGATATGATTCGCGCCGGCGTTGGCTTGTATGGCATGCAGCCGTGCGAGCTGAGTGGCCGCGTGATGCAGCTTGATCCCGTCATGAGCGTCCACGCGCGTGTGACGCGCGTGGCGCATCCTGCGATGGGCGAGGGCGTGGGCTACGGCTTTACCTACCGCGTACCGCGCACGCGCGTTCAGATCTGCACGCTGCCGATCGGTTATGCCGACGGCCTATCGCGTACGCTTTCCAATCGTATGGACGTGCTGTATCGCGGCGAGCGTGTGCGTCAGGTGGGCAATATCTGCATGGACCAGTTTATGGTCGCCATTCAGTCCAACCCGGCGCATGAGATTCCCGAGGCCGAGTATGGTGACGAGATGATTATTGTCGGCCGCGATGGCGATGCCGAGATCACTATGGACGAGATGGCCCGACTGCGCGGAACGATTAACTACGAGGTCGCCTGCGGCTTTGGCATGCGTCTCGACAAGGTCTACGTGTAGGAGCCGCTATGGGCGTCATGCACATCCCCGGCCATACCCATCAGGCGCCACGTGAGGTCGCACTCGAGGAGATTGAGGCTGTTTTAGGCGACTGCCATCTCTGCCAGCTCTATCAGTCGCGCCATAACATCGTGTTTGGCGTGGGAAACCCCCACGCTCGCGTCATGTTTATTGGCGAAGCACCGGGTCGCAACGAGGATTTGCAGGGCGAACCCTTTGTGGGGGCGGCGGGTGAAGACCTCAACGGCATTTTGTCCCTGGCAGGTCTTAAGCGCGAGGACGTCTATATCGCCAACGTGCTTAAGTGCCGCCCGCCGGGAAACCGCAATCCGCGTCCCGAGGAAGTGCTGGCTTGCTCACCGTTTTTGCGCGAGCAGATTCGAAGCATCTGGCCCGATATCATCGTGACGCTCGGTAACCCCGCAACGCACTTTGTGCTCAAGACCGAGATCGGCATTACCAAGCTGCGCGGCAGGTTCCATCAGATGGGCCACTTTGTGGTGATGCCGACGTTTCATCCTGCGGCGGCGCTGCGCAATCCGGCGTGGCAGGAGTTGCTGGAGGAAGACTTTAAGATGCTGGGCGACTATCTGGAGCGGCACCCCGCGCCGGAGACCGCCTCGGAATAATAATAAGGAGCGTATATGTCCCTGGAGCGCCTGGGGGTAGGTATCTATAGAACGGCCCGTACTGCCGATACGGAGCATTTTGGCGAGCTGGTCGCACCGTGTCTAGAAGATGGCGATGTGCTGATCTTGACCGGCGGCCTCGGGGTGGGCAAAACCCACTTTACCAAGGGCGTTTCGCGCGCTCTGGGCGATGAGCATATGGTCACGAGCCCTACGTTCGCACTCATGGCCGTTCATGACCAAGGGCGTATTCCGCTGTTCCATTTTGATCTGTACCGCCTGGAGCATGCCTACGAGCTTGAGGATACGGGCATTTTTGACGTGCTGGGCTATGAGGGTGTTTGCCTGCTGGAATGGGGCGAGCAGTTTCAGGATGAACTGACAGATGAGTATCTTTCGGTGACGCTTAAGCGCGACGAGGACGACAGCGACGTGCGAACGATAACGCTCGAGGCGCACGGCGAGCGCGCTAGGGAGCTTTCCCATTTGATAGATAAGGCTGTACAAGATGAGCTTGCATAACGATAACGCGCTGGTGGTGGCGCTCGATACATCGACCGACATGCTTGCCTGCGCGGCAAGCTGGATTGATGGGCAGACGGGTGAGGCGAAGCTGGTGATTGGCGACCATATGTGCCGTCGCCATGCCAACGTGGAGCTCGTGAATACTGTTGATGGCGTACTGAAGCAGACCGGCCTGGATCGCAGCGATGTCGGCTGTTATGTGGTCGGCCGCGGCCCGGGTTCGTTTACGGGCGTGCGCATCGGCATCTCCACCGCAAAGGGTCTGGCACGCGGTGCCAACGTGCCGTTGCTGGGCGTGTCGACACTTGACGCTTGCGCCTGGACAGCATGGAAGGCCGGCGTACGCGGCAAGCTTGGTGTTCTTGCCGATGCCATGCGCGGCGAGGTGTACCCGGCGCTCTATGTGCTGGGGGATGAGGGTCCCGAGCGTCTGTTTGAGCGCGAGCGCGTGGTCAAGGCCGCCGTGGCGCTTGATGAGTGGCGCCAGACCGCGGACTGGGATCAGGTTCAGTTAACTGGTGACGGTCTCGTGCGTTATGGCAAACTGCTGGGCGAGGATGAGACGGCGCGTTGCGTGGAGCGAGACCTGTGGTGGCCCTCGGGCGAGGGCCTGCTGATGGCGCACGCCGCAGGCGATGGCGATCCGGCTCGCGTCTTGCCGATCTATACGCGCCTTTCGGATGCTGAGGAAAACGAGCGCAGGCGTCTTGGGCTTGCCGAGAGCGCGCAGAGTGAAATTACGGGCGTGGCTGATGAGCTCGCCGGTCGCCATCTGCAGTTCCGCCCCATGGGTGCGGCTGATGCCGAGGGTGCGAGCGCTCTGGAGGCAGCCTGCTTTGAAGGCGCCGGGCACGAGGCATGGACCCCGAGTATGTTCCTGTCCGAGCTGGGTCAGGACGTTGCCGCTCCGCGCAGCTGGTGGGTTGCGCACGATGACGGCCAGCTCCTGGGCCTTGCCGGCGGTATGGTCGTCGACGGGGACGTGCAGATTATGGACGTTGCCGTCGATCCGGCGCATCGCCGCGAGGGCATCGCCCGCAAGCTTCTGTCGCACGTGAGCTATGACGCGCAGATGCTCGGCTGCACCACGGCTTCGCTTGAGGTTGAGGACGGCAACGAGGCCGCAATTGCGCTCTATGCCGCTCTGGGCTTTACCGAGGCGGGTCGTCGCCGTGGCTATTACGGTGCCGGCAAGGATGCCATCGTCATGACGGCGCCGCTGCCCCTGGTGCTTCCTCTCGACAATGCCTCGCCCGAGCCGACGGCTGCCGAACAGCGTGTATGGCCGCTGCCCGCGCCCGAACGCAACGCTGAGGAGCGTGCCGAAATCGAGCGCCGCCGCCTGGTGCTTGCCATCGAGAGCTCCTGCGACGAGACAGCCGTGGCAATTATCGATGCGGACGGCAAGATGCTGGCCAACCAGGTGTCGACGCAGATTGATTTTCATGCCCGCTTTGGCGGCGTGGTACCCGAGATTGCCTCGCGCAAGCACGTTGAGGTCATCGTGGGCGTCGTAGATGCGGCGCTTGAAGATGCCGCGGCGTCGCTTGGCCTTGAGGGCGGGGCGATTGCGCCAAGTGAGCTTGCCGCCGTGGGCGTGACGCAGGGTCCGGGCCTGGTAGGTGCCCTGGTGGTGGGTGTTGCCTTTGCCAAGGGCTTTGCGTATGCTGCTGGCAAACCGCTCGTGTGCGTCAATCATCTGGAGGGTCACCTGTTTGCCAACCTGTTGGCGCAGCCCGACCTTAATCCTCCGTTTATCTTTACGCTCGTTTCGGGCGGGCACACCATGCTCGTGCACGTAAAGGCATGGGGCGACTACGAGGTGCTTGGCGAGACGCTGGACGACGCCGTGGGCGAAGCCTTTGACAAGGTGGCAAAGGCGCTGGGCCTGGGCTATCCCGGCGGCCCCATCATCTCCAAGCTTGCCGAGACGGGCAACCCCAAGGCGATCGATTTTCCCCGCGCGCTGAACAGCAGGGGAGACTACCGCTTCTCGCTTTCGGGCCTCAAGACGGCGGTGACGCTCTACATCGAGCAGGAGACCAAGGCCGGGCGCACGATTCACCTGCCCGATTTGGCGGCTTCGTTTGAGGCGGCGGTCTTTGACGTGCAGTACAAGAAGGCCAAAAACGCCCTGCATGCTACCGGGTGCAAGGAGTATTGCATCGGCGGCGGCGTCTCGGCCAACCCGCATCTGCGCGAGATGATGATCAAGAAACTCGGGCGTCAGGGAATCCGCGTAACGGTGCCGCCCTTGTCTGCCTGCACCGATAACGCCGCCATGATCGCGGAGGTCGCTCGCCGTAAATTCGACCGAGGTGAAATCTCGCCGTTCGATGTCGACGCCGATCCAAACATGACGCTGTAGTCGTACGGGTGCGGTCCCCGACCGGAGGGGCCGGATATAAGGTTTCCTGCTCTACAGTCCTGCGCAAGACGAAGGCCACATTAAGTGGCCTTCTTTGCGTGCGGAACTCG
>USBA01000098.1 GCA_900552735.1 uncultured Collinsella sp.
CTCGGCAAGGCAGGCTCCCGTGGCGATACCCAGGTGCGCCGCGTTGTGCTGCAAGACGATCAGCATAATCGTGGACAGCGTGACGATCCACAGCAGCGCGTAGCCAAACTGCGAGCCCGCGGCCATATTGGAGGCCCAGTTGCCCGGGTCGATAAAGCCGACGGTCACGAGCAGCCCGGGGCCGATATGCCGCGCAATGTCTAGGCCTCCGTGACCACCGGTGCGCCGGGAGCCAAAGTGTTGTTTGAGATGGTTGATCATGGTGCGCTCCTGCGTGCCGTTTGCTTGACGCCGCAAAGGATACCCGTTTTAGGCTGAAAAGTTAACCAAACCTAACAAAATTGCTGTATTTGAATGGGATGGTGAAAGGGGACTGCCGAAATGTCTTGATCTGTAACAACTAGGGATGGAAGTTGGACCTAGGTGTTACAGATCGAGACAGGAAGAAATGGTCCTATGGAAAATCTCGATTTGTAACAGTTGGCTGCAAAAATCAAGTCTTACTGTTACAGATTGAGACATTCGGAACCGTCTCTCAAAAACATCTCAATCTGTAACATCTAGGCGTCGAAATTGGGTCTTCCTGTTACAGATTGAGATGTTTGAAGCGGTGAGCTTGCAGGCCGAACTTGGGGTCCTTGTTGTCGCCCTTGAGGTCGGCGGTGTCCACTCGTGGGGCGTGCGTTACGCGATTGTTTCGAAACGGGTGGGAAACACAGCGGGCCGGCGATACTCCTACTATGCCTACTCAACTGACTGTCTAATATCTAGGGGAGGATCGCGATGCAGGCAGATTCCGCTCAGCAGCAGGGCCTTTATCGCCCCGAATTCGACCACGATGCATGCGGCATCGGCGCGCTTGCCGATATCAACGGCGAGCGCCATCACCAGATCCTGGACGACGCACTGTCCATTCTGGTTAACTTGGAGCACCGCGGCGGCACGGGACTCGAGAAGAACACCGGCGACGGCGCCGGCATCCTGTTCCAGGTTCCGCATCACTTTTTTCGTAAAGAGGCTCAAAAGTGCGGCCAGATTCTGCCGGCAGAGGGCGACTATGGCGTGGCCATGCTGTTCTTCCCGCAGGACGACAAGGGCGTAGAGGATGCCCGTCGCGTGTTTGAGGAGGGCTGCGCCGAGGCCGGCGTGCCGCTGCTCTTTTGGCGCGAGGTGCCGGTCGATCCGCACAACCTGGGTGAGACGGCCCGCGCCTGCATGCCTACTATCCTGCAGGCCTTCCTGGGCCGTCCGGACGACACGCCCGCCGGCGATTCCTTCGAGCGCCGTCTGTATGTGTGCCGCCGCACCATCGAGCGCGCCGCCGACGCCAACCCGGCGCTTGCGGGCAAGATCTTCTACGTGTGCTCCATGTCGTCGCGTACCATCGTGTACAAGGGCATGTTGGTGGCCACGCAGATGCGCCGCTTCTTCATCGATCTCAACGATGCCGCCGTCAAAACGGCCGTGGCGCTCGTCCACTCGCGCTACTCCACCAACACCACGCCCAGCTGGGAGCGTGCGCACCCCAACCGCTTTATCATCCACAACGGCGAGATCAACACCCTCAAGGGCAACGTCAACTGGATTCGCGCCCGCGAGCCCAACCTGTACAGCCCCGTGCTGCAGCATGATCTTGAGCGCGTGATGCCCATCATCAACCGCGAGGGCTCCGATTCCGCGATTCTGGACAATGTGCTTGAGTTCCTGGTCATGAACGGTCGTCCGCTCACGCGCGCCGCATCCATGCTGCTGCCCGAGCCGTGGGACCACAACGACAGCCTGAGTGAGGAGCGCCGCGCCTACGACGCCTACCAGTCCATGCTCATGGAGCCGTGGGACGGCCCGGCGGCCATCGCCTTTACCGACGGTCGCACGCTGGGCGCCGCCCTCGACCGTAACGGCCTGCGCCCCGCCCGCTACTATGTGACGCGCGACGGTCGCTTTATGCTGGCAAGCGAGGTGGGCACCATCGAGGTAAGCCCCGAGAACATCCTGACGAGCGGCTGTCTGGGGCCGGGCCAGATGCTCGAGGTCGACTTTGCCCGCGGGCGCGTCATCTACAACGACGAGCTGCGCACCCGCTATGCCAAGGAAAAGCCCTACCGCGACTGGATTGCCGAGGAGACGCTGACCGTCGACGCGCTCGATGAGCCCGTTGCGGCAACGCCCGCCGAGGACGCCGAGGTGCCCGCTGCCGTGCGTATGGCCAAGCTCGGCTACCACTGGGATGATGTTGACGAGGTCGTGCGCCCCATGGCCCAGCAGGGCAAGGCCCCGCTCGCCTCGATGGGCATCGATGCGCCGCTGGCCTGCCTGTCCAAGAAGACGCGTTCGTTCTTCGACTACTTCTATCAGCTGTTCGCTCAGGTCACGAACCCGCCGATCGATGCCCTGCGCGAGCACATGGTGACTTCGACCACGCTCTACCTGGGCAACCACGGCAACCTGCTCGAGGACTCCCGTACGGCCTGCCAACTGGTGCGCCTGGAGCGTCCGCTGCTGAGCGAGGAGGAGTTTGACCGCATCTGTGCCATCGACCGCGTGGGCTTTAAGACCCGTCGCTTCCGTGCCGTCTACCGTCGCGATGCCGGTGAGGGCGCGCTGCAGGCTGCGCTCAAGCAGCTTGCCGAGGACGTCGAGACTGCGGTCCGCGACGGCGTGAACATCGTGGTGCTGAGCGATCGTGCCGCTGCGGGCGAGGTGCCCGTGCCGTCGCTGCTCGCCGTGGGCTGCGTGCACAACCACCTGATCCGCGCCGGCGTGCGTACCTTTGCCGACATCGTGGTGGAGTGCGGCGACGCCGTGTCCCCGCACGACTTTGCGGCACTGGTGGGCTACTCCGCGAGCGGCATCTATCCGTACAACGCACATGCGTGCATCCGAGATCTGGCGGCACGCGGCGACCTGGACGTGACGGCCGAGCAGGGCATCGCCAACTACAACAAGGCTGCGACCGCTGGCATCGTTTCCATCATGTCCAAGATGGGCATCTCCACGGTGCAGAGCTACCACTCCGCGCAGATCTTCGAGGCCGTTGGCTTTACGCCGGAGTTCGTCAACGCGTATTTCGCCGGCACGGTGAGCCGTGTGGGCGGTATGGGTGTCGAGGACGTCGAGCGCGAGCAGAATGAGCGCTATGACGCCGCGCTCGCTATCCTTAAGAGTCCGGCTCCCGATCAGCTGCCCACGCTGGGCCTGACCAAGTGGCGTCCGCTCGGCGGCGAGGATCACCTGATTGACCCCCAGACCGTCTACCTGCTGCAGACCGCCTGCCGCGAGGACAGCTACGACACCTTTAAGGAGTACAGCGCCCGCCTGCACCGCACCGGCCGTGCCGTGCGCCTGCGCGACTTGCTCGACTTTGACGGCAGCGACCGCACCCCGGTGGCACTCGACGAGGTGGAGCCCGCGCTCAACATCGTCCGCCGCTTTAACACCGGTGCCATGTCGTACGGTTCCATCAGCAAAGAGGCGCACGAGTGCATGGCCATCGCCATGAACCGTCTGCACGGCCGTTCCAACTCGGGCGAGGGCGGTGAGGATCCGCGTCGCGAGACCCCGCTGGCCAACGGCGACTCCAAGAACTCCGCGATCAAGCAGGTGGCAAGTGCGCGCTTTGGCGTGACGAGCCGCTACCTGTGCAGCGCCTTTGAGATTCAGATCAAGATGGCACAGGGCGCAAAGCCCGGCGAGGGCGGCCACCTGCCCGGCAAGAAGGTCTATCCCTGGATCGCCGAGGTCCGTCAGTCCACGCCCGGCATCGGCCTGATCTCGCCTCCGCCGCATCACGATATCTACTCCATCGAGGATCTGGCAGAGCTGATCTTTGATCTTAAGAACGCCAACCCCGGCGCGCGCGTGTCGGTCAAGCTGGTCAGCGAGGCCGGCGTCGGCACCATCGCCACCGGTGTGGCCAAGGGCGCTGCCGACAAGATCTTGATCAGCGGCCACAATGGCGGCTCGGGTGCCGCTGCGCGCGACTCTATCTGGCATGCGGGTCTGCCGCTGGAGCTTGGCCTTGCCGAGGCCCAGCAGACGCTGCTGCAAAACGGCCTGCGCTCGCGCGTGGTGCTCGAGGCCGACGGCAAGCTCATGGACGGCACCGATGTTGCCGTCGCCTGCCTGCTGGGTGCCGAGGAGTTTGGCTTTGCGACCATGCCGCTCATCTCCATGGGCTGCCTCATGCAGCGCGACTGCCAGCAGGACACCTGCCCGGCCGGCATCGCTACGCAAAACTGCCGCCTGCGTCGCGGCTTCCGCGGCAAGCCCGAGCACGTTGAGCACTTTATGCTCTTTGTTGCTGAGCAGCTGCGCGAGGTCATGGCGAGCCTGGGCTTCCGCACCGTCGACGAGATGGTCGGCCATCCCGAGTGCTTGCGCCAGATCGAGGTCCCGGGCAACCGCAAGGCCAATCTGCTCGATTTGTCGCCCGTGCTGGCGAGCGCGACCTGCGAGTTCGGTGCCCATATTCCGGGCGCCGACGGTCGCCACTTCCTGCCGCAGATGGCCGCGGACAGCGAGCTCGACAAGACGCTCGACTCCACGTTGTTTGTGCCCTACACGGCCGATGCCCGTGCACACTTGCGTCCGATTCGCTTCCGCGCCGACATCGCCAACGTCAACCGCTGCGTGGGTACCATCCTGGGCAACGCGGTGACCAAGGCGCATCCCGAGGGCCTTCCCGCCGGCTCCATCACCATCGATTGCGATGGTTCGGCCGGTCAGAGCTTTGGCGCCTTCCTGCCGCGCGGCATTACGCTCAACGTGTGCGGCGACGCCAACGATTACTTTGGCAAGGGCCTTTCGGGTGGCGAGGTGTCGGTGCGCCCCAACCCGCATGCGACCTACAAGTTCGACGAGAACATCATTGTGGGCAACGTTGCGTTCTTTGGTGCCACGAGCGGCCGCGGCTTCATTAACGGTCTTGCCGGCCAGCGTTTTGCCGTGCGCAACTCCGGTGCCACCGTGGTGGTCGAGGGCTGCGGCAACCATGGCTGCGAGTACATGACGGGCGGTCTGGCGCTCATCCTGGGCGAGGTCGGGCAGAACTTCGCTGCCGGCATGACAGGTGGCGTGGCCTATGTCTTTGACCAGTACGGTACGCTCGATGCCCGTGTGAACCACGAGAGCGTTGAGCTCAAGGCCCCGACGGCCGGCGAGCTGGCACAGATTCGTGCACTCATCCAGGAGCACGTGGACGCGACGCAGAGCCCGCGCGGCATTAAGCTGCTCTACAGCTTTGAGACGATGAGCAAGCACTTTGTGAAGGTCATTCCGACCGAGTACGAGCGCGTGCTGGCGATTGTCGCTGCTGCCGAGGCCGTGGGCAAGACGCATGCGCGGGCCGAGGAGCTGGCGTTTGACATCGTGACCGGTCGCGCGAGCGCCGCGGATGTCGCTCGCTTTTATGTTGCGGGCGGTGCTGCGGGCGCTGCGTCCGTGGCTGCCAGCTTTGCTTCGACCAAGAAGGAGGCGTAAGTGCCATGGGTAAGCCCGGTGCTTTTCTTGATATCGATCGCGTGACCCACGAGCTTCGCCCCGTGGAGGAGCGCAGCCATGATTTTGATCCGCTGTACGTGGAGCTCGATGACGATGCACGTCGCGCCCAGGCGAGCCGCTGCATGATGTGCGGCGTGGCGTTTTGCCAGATGGGCGCGAGCTTTGGCAAGGCACGCCCGAGCGGCTGCCCGCTGCACAACCTGATTCCCGAGTGGAATGAGCTGGTGTACCGCGGCCGTTGGGACGAGGCTGCCGAGCGCCTGTCACTCACCTCGCCCATGCCCGAGTTCACGAGCCGCGTGTGCCCGGCGCTGTGCGAGGCCGCATGCAACCTGGGTTCGGTCGACGGCCAGCCCACGACGATTCACGATAACGAGCGCGCGATCAGCGACCACGAATGGGCAAACGGTGGCCCGCGTCGCTTTGAACCGGCAGGGGAGGACGCGCCCTCGGTCGCCGTGGTTGGTTCCGGTCCTGCTGGTCTGGTGGCAGCATGGGAGCTCGCCCGTCGTGGCGCTCGCGTGACGGTGTTTGAGCGCGACGACCGCCCGGGCGGTTTGCTCATGTACGGCATTCCCAACATGAAGCTCGAGAAGTCCGTGGTCGAGCGTCGCGTGGCGCTCATGCGCGAGCTGGGTATTGTGTTTGAGCTGGGTGCCGATGTGACGGACCCTGCGGTGGCAGCCAAGCTCGATGGCTTTGACGCTGTCGTAGTGGCTGCTGGTGCACGTGCGCCCCGCGGTCTTTCGGCTACGAATGTGGATGCCCCAGGCGTGGTGTATGCCGTGGACTATCTGACGGCTTCGACCGTCTCGGTGCTCGATGGCGGTGAGCCTGCTATTGACGCACGCGGCCTGGACGTCGTGGTCATTGGCGGTGGCGATACCGGCAACGACTGCGTGGGTACCGCGGTGCGCCAGGGTGCGCGTAGCGTGCGCCAGTTTGAGTTCTTGCCGGCCGCGCCCGATAAGCGCGCGGCGAGCAACCCTTGGCCGCAGTGGCCCAACGTGAAGAAGACCGACTACGGTCAGCAGGAGGCTATCGCTGCCATGGGCGGCGAGATGCGTGCCTGGGGCGTGGATACGCTCGAGGTGCTGCTGGACAAGAAGGGCGCGGCAGCGGGCCTGCGCGTGGTCGATCTGGATTGGTCGGCCGGCAAGCCCGAACGCATTGCGGGCTCCGAGCACGAGGTGCCGGCGCAGCTGGTGCTCATCGCCTGTGGCTTTACGGGCCCGGAGCATGGTGTGTTCGATGCGGTGAGCGTGCCTGTTGCTACCGCTGGTCGTCCGCTGCCGGTGATGGCTGCCGAGGGCTCGCACCTCGCGGCCCGCGTGGATGGCGTTGCTGCGGATGCCGTGCCGGTGTATGTGGCGGGTGATGCCCGCAACGGCAGTTCGCTCGTTGTGAACGCCATGGCCGATGCCCTGGCCTGCGCAGCCGAAGTCGCCGAGGCGCTGGAGCTGTAAAGTAGTCATTTAAGAACGTCCCCAATGACTAGTCATTGGGGACGTTCTTTTTTGTTTA
>USBA01000099.1 GCA_900552735.1 uncultured Collinsella sp.
ACTGCTCGGACTCCGGGATGAGCACAGGCAGCGGCTTGCCGTCGCCCAGGTCGAGCGTGGCGGCAGGTTCGGGCATGGGGGTGTTGGCGGCTTCGTCTTCGGCTTCCGCGGACTGTTCCTCGGTGTTTGCGCTGGTTGCAGCTTCGAATGTCGCGGCGGCGTGGTCGAGCGAGGGCCAAACCTCAATAGCCGCCTCCTCGTTATTGGGCATGACGGCGATGGAGCGCGCGGGCTCGGCATGGAGCGCGCGGGCCATAAGGCCATCGCGGGTGAGCGCGGCGACCGGCGCCGAAGCAAGCTCGGGGGCGCGGCGCAGCTCGCCGATGAGCGTCATGGCATCGTGCATGAGCGAAAGCGGGGTCTCGGTCGTGTCCGCGACCAGGGCGGCACCGGCGACGGCGCCCGCATGGTCCAGCACGGTGGCGGGCTTGGCGGCACAAAAGTCGACAAAACGCTTGTAGCCGGCGCACTTGACCATGCGTTCGGCAGTCTTGCGGGCGGCGGGGTCGATGTCTACGGCCACGATGCGTGCCTGCCGCTCGCGCGCTGCCGCCTCGCGCTCGCGCGCCTTGGCAAGTAGCTGCTCCCACAGGGCGGCATCGTGCAGCTGCCAGCCCTCAAAGCCCCAGCGCTCGCGTGCGGCGCCCGGGGCGCGGTCGGTCAGAATGTTCACGGCCTCCAGCAGCAGACCGCCGCCGGCGCACGAGGCATCGATCAGCGTGGGCAGGGCTTCATTCTCGTAATCATCGGCCGTCAGCTCGCGCTCGCACAGTGCGGTCCAGCCGACCTGCGCCAGCACCAGGGCGGCGTAGTCGGGGCGCAACACGTGCGCACCCTCGCCGGCACGGGTCGCCGCGGGCGGCAGGCGCTTGAACAGCGGGTCGCCCGAAAGGTCTAGGCTTATGCTCGCGCGGCGCTGGCGCAACGAAAGCAGTAGGTGAACATCGGGGTCGGCGGCATCGACGTCGGCGCGACGGCCCGTGGTCTCGGCCAGGCGGTCGCACAATGCGTCCTTGGCGCGCAGGGCCGAGAAGCGCGTGTTGCGCAGCTGCTCGGTCACGCCGCGGGCGGTAATGGCGATGGTGGCGCCGGGGCGGATGATGGTCTCCCAGGCGATGTCGTAAACGCCATCGTACAGCTCGTCGGCATCCTGCGCCTCAAAGCGCCCGAGTACCACGAACACGCGGCTCGCCAGGCGCGACCGCAGACAGGCGCGGTAGCCTTCTTCGAGCTCGCCCTCAAACGTGGCGCGGCCCTTCAGCCGGCGAACATGCGAAAGCCCGAGGCGTTTAAGCTCATCGGCGAGTGCGGACTCAAAGCCCTCGGGGCAGCTTGCGTAAAATTCCATGGGTGACCTCTCTGGTTGCGTCGCTCCATTATATGATGGATGCTTCGTTTGCCCTTATCCTCGAAAGGAACCCATATGATTGATGCGTGCCCCGAATCCGCTGTGCTCTTTTTTGACGTGGACGGCACGCTGGCGTCGTTCGATCCCGACGATATGACCGATAAGGACTTTTCGGCGGTTCGCCCCTCGCAGACGGTGGTTGAGGCGTTTCATGCACTGCGTGATGCGGGGCACAAGGCATTTATCTGCACGGGCCGCCCCCTGTGGCTTATCGCCGATAGCCTGCGTGCGCTTGACCCCGCGGGCATCGTTGCCATGGCGGGTGCCACGCTCGAGGTCGAGGGCCGTGTGGTACACGAGGACTGCTTTGACGAAGACGTTATCGCGGAGCTCGCGCGTCGCGTTGTGGATGCCGGCATCGAGGTTTTTTTCGAGTCCAATGCTGCGACCTTTGCGCTGGAGCCTGTGGGCGTTGAGCAGTCGTCTCTGATTGGCACTTCTGTGGTGCACAGCGCCGAGGAGATGCGCGTCGACGGCAGTCTGCGCGTGGGCAAGGTATGCCTCAGTGTGCCCAGTTTGGCTCGCGTAGCCGGCGATGACGGCTTTATCGATCGCGAGTTTGAGCTGTGCAACACCGGTGGTCAAAATCGCGAGCTGAGCCCCAAGGGCATTGACAAGGGCGTGGGCGTGGCGCGAGCACTGGCGTATCTGGGCCGCGAGGGAAATGCGCGCACCTTTGGCTTTGGCGATTCGGGTAACGACCTGGGCATGCTCGCTGCGGTCGAGACGGCCGTGGCCATGGGCAACGCCATGCCCGAGGTCAAGGCAGTCGCCGACTACGTGACCGACGATGTCGCACACGACGGTACCGTCACAGCGATGCGTCACTTTGGGTTGATCTAGCGGGAACCGCCAATTACCGTTCACCCGCGGCGGGCGGTTCAAATCGGCCCGCCCTGCAAAATCGTTTAGCCGCTGGAGGGTGTGCTCAAAAACGCTAAAGCGTTTATACCGTTCGCCGAGAAGATAAAAACCCGCAGCTCACGCCTTGATAAACATAGGTAAAGTGTTTAGCAGTTCAACGCCCCCGTGCAAACGAAAGGAATCAGGCAGATGGCAATCAAGGTGTTCGCTGACGGTGCAAACCTCGAGGGCATGCTCGACATGTACGAGAACGGCAACGTTCAGGGTTTCACGACCAACCCGTCCCTTATGAAGAAGGGCGGCGTGACGGATTACCGCGCGTTTGCCAAGGAGGTCCTGGCCCACATCACCGATGTGTCTGTGTCGTTTGAGGTCTTTGCCGACGACGTCGAGACCATGGAGGTCGAGGCTCGCGAGATCGCCACCTGGGCCGAGAACGTCTACGTCAAGATTCCGTGCGTGACCACCAAGGGCGAGTCCACCGCCGAGCTGGTCCGCAAGCTTTCGGCCGACGGCATCAAGGTTAACGTCACCACCATCTTTACGCCCGAGCAGGTCGACGAGATGGTCGAGGCCGTTGACGCCGAGACGCCGTCCATCATCTCGCTCTTTGCCGGCCGTATCGCCGATACCGGCGTCGACCCCATTCCGTTTATGACGGAGTCGGTCAAGAAGGCCGCCGCCAAGCCCAACTGCGAGGTCCTGTGGGCGTCCACGCGTGAGCTCATCAACATCTACCAGGCCGAAGCCTGCGGTTGCCAGATCATCACGGTGCCCAACAGCATCCTGGCCAAGCGCAAGAACATCGGCCGTGATCCGTACGAGGTCTCGCTCGACACCGTGCGCGGTTTTGCCAAGGATATCGCCGCTTTGGGCTTCCATATCTTGCCGTAACGCGAACACTGGCTGCGCCGAGGGTTGTTCGCCCCGGCCTTTCCTTTCCCTATCGCTCACGCGCTTCGCGAGGGTCGCGCTAGGCAAAGGAAAGGCCGGGGCTGCCGACACGAACTTGCCAGTAGGTTGGTAATCGGCTTTCATATCCTGCCGCGGACAAAGGTACCCCCGCCTGCGCCGTGCAAAATTGAGAGTATTCAGCAAGGTAAAGGTCTTTACCAGTTAACCGAAGCACGGAACAGCCCCCGTTTTGGCTCTGACGACGCTAAAACGGGGGCTGTTTTTGCTTTTTCGCCTCTGAGGGGCATCCGGAACGGCGGAATTTGCAGAATACTCGCGATTTTGCACATCGCTGCAGGGGGTACCCTTGCTTTGGCGGTTTACTTCCCCTGCACCATGGTGAGGGAGATTTTTTTGCGGTCGCGGTCGACCTTTTCGACCCATACCTTCACCGTGTCGCCGACGCGCACCACGTCGCTCGGGTGCTTGACGAAGCGGTTGGCCAGCTTGGAGATGTGCACGAGGCCGTCCTGGTGCACGCCCACGTCGACGAAGGCGCCAAAGTCCACAACGTTGCGCACCGTGCCCTTGAGCTCCATGCCGGGCTCTAGGTCGTCGATGGAAAGCGCTGAGCGGCTAAAGACCACCTCGGGCGCGTCGTCGCGCGGGTCGCGACCGGGCTTCTTGAGCTCGTTGACAATGTCGATGAGCGTGAGGGTGCCGCAGTCCAGGTCGCTTGCCAGCGCCGAGATGCTGCCCAGACGGCGCTCGATGTCGGGCACGCCGCCGCGGCTGAGCTCGCTGGCTTTAACTCCTGCGCGCTCCAGGACGGTTGTGGCCACCTCGTAGCTTTCGGGGTGGACGCTCGTTGCGTCGAGCGGGTTCTTACCGCCGCTAATTCGCAAAAAGCCTGCAGCGTTGAGATATGCCTTGGGTCCCAGCTCGGGGACCTTCTTGAGCTGGCGGCGATCGGTGAAGGCACCGTTTTCCTCGCGGTAGGCCACGATGTTCTTGGCCACGCTCGGCGTGATGCCCGATACGTATCCCAGCAGGCTCGCACTCGCAGTGTTTACGTCGACGCCCACGCGGTTGACGACGTCCTCCACCACGTGGCCCAGGGTGCGCGAGAGCTCAGCCTGGTCAAGGTCGTGCTGGTACTGGCCAACGCCGATGGACTGGGGCGGAATCTTGACGAGCTCTGCCAGCGGGTCTTGCAGGCGGCGGCCCAGGCTCATGGCGCCACGCACGGTGACGTCCAGGTCGGGATACTCCTGGCTGGCGAGCTCGGAGGCGGAGTACACCGATGCGCCGGCTTCGTTGACGATGGTGTAGCGAAGGCTGGGCGCCTGCTCGGCGATGAACTCCGAGACGACTTCCTCGGTCTCACGGCTGGCGGTGCCGTTGCCGATGACGATGGTGTTGACGTCGTCCTTCTTGACGAGGCAGGCGAGCTCGCGCTTAGTGCCGGCGACGTCGTGGCGCGGTTTGGTGGGGTAGACCACGCCGTGGTCGAGCAGCTTGCCGGTCTCGTCCATGACGGCGACCTTGCAGCCAGTGCGGTAGCCCGGGTCGAGCGCGAGCACGCGGGCGCCTCGCACGGGGCGTGCCGAGAGTAGACCCTCGAGATTCTTGGCAAAGACGTTGATGGCCTCGGTCTGGGCGCGAACGGTGAGTTTGGCGCGGGCCTCGCGCTCCAGCGAGGGGGCCATGAGGCGCTTGTAGCCGTCGGCGATGGCGGCATCGAAGATGGGAGCAAACACGCCCTGACGGCGGGGCCAACGGCTTCCAAGGCGTGCCGTGGCGGCAGCGCCGTCGACGTTTACGCGCACGCGGAGCTTGCCCTCGCGTTCACCGCGGTCGATAGCCAGCACGCGGTGGTTGGGTATACGGCGCAGTGGCTCGTCATAGCTGTAGTACGGCTCGTAGGGAGTCTTCTCGGTGGGATCGGTGGCCTCGACGACGATATCGGCGGTGTTTTGCGTAAAGGCGCGCAGGTCGGCGACGTTCTCGGGGTCCTCGGCTACCGTCTCAGCCACGATGTCCGCTGCGCCGGCAAGCGCCTTCTCGGGCGTGTCGAAGCCGGCTTCCTCGTTGACGTATGCCGCGGCGGCGTCGAGCGCGCTGCCCTTGGCGGATGCCTGCATGATGATCATGTTAGCAAGCGGCTCCAGGCCGGCTTCGCGGGCCTTCTGCGCGCGGGTCATGCGCTTTTTGCGGTAGGGCTTGTAGAGGTCCTCGACACGCTGGAGCTGCGTGGCCTCGCGAATCTGCTGCTCGAGTTCGGGCGTGAGTTTGCCCTGGGCGTCGATGAGCAGGATGACGTCCTCCTTGCGCTGCTTAAGATTGCGCAGGTAGGACAGGCGCTCGTCGAGTGCGCGCAGGGCGACGTCGTCCATGCCGCCCGTTGCTTCCTTGCGGTAGCGCGAGATAAAGGGGATGGTGTTGCCCTCGTCGATGAGCTTGACGGCTGCCTCGACGTTGGCGGCCTTAAGGTTGAGCTCGCGGGCGAGCTGGGCGATAAGATCCATGGGACTCCTTGCGTTTGAGGTGCGTTTGCAGCACAGGGCTACCAAGGATACCACCCGTCCCAAAAGACTGTTTTGGGGCTGCGCCATGAAAACGGCCCATCTACTACGTTTGAACCGTATAGGTCGACCATGCCTGGGTTTTCCGAAAATCGGCAAGCCGTCTACCTGCGGTTTTTATTTCGCGAAATTCGGTATGGTTGAGGGTAATCGGTTAAACGTAGTAGATAGGCCCATTTCGTGGCGAACGAATCAGACTGAGGTGCAAAATAGCCCCCGCTCCAGAAAAATCGTCGGCAAGGTAGCAAAAGGCCCCGCGGGCAGGAGGCTGCTCGCGGGGCAAAGAAGAGGGGCTTATTGGTGACGGACCGAGGGGCTCGGCATGGGGCTTCTGCCGCGGTCGCTCTTAAGGCATTACAGCTCGACGAGCTGGCCGGTCTCGGCGGCCTCCTTGATGGCGTTGAGAAGCGTGAGCGTCTTAACGTTGTCAGCGGGGGTCACGACGGGCTCAACCTCGCGGCGGACAACCTTCACAAAGTGCTTGAGCTGCATCTTGTGCGGCAGCGCCGGGTCGACGGCCGGGATCTCCATCTGCAGCGGCTTGTGCCAGTTGGAGGCACCGTCGTAGGAGAACTGGTGCAGGCGGGGCAGCGAAAGGGCGCCCTTAGTGCCGCCGATAAAGTAGGCATCGGCGTCGAAGGGGCGGTACTGCGGATCCTCGCGAGCGGTGGCCTCCCAGTTCCAGGGGCTGGCGGTGGCGTCGGAGATGGTCATGCTCGCAAGCGCGCCATCGGCGAAGCGGACGTTGACCACGGCGGAGTCCTCGGTCTCAAAACCGCGGGCGGCGCTGGACTGCATGCCCTGGACGGCGACGGGCTCGCCCAGCAGGTAACGGAGCAGGTCGACGTCGTGCACCAGGTTGACCAGGATCGGGCCGGCACCCTTCTTGCGGCGCCACTCGACATCGAAGTACTCGTCGTTCTTATAGATCATGTAGTGGAAGCTCGATACGGTGAGCTTGCCCAGTTCGCCGGACTCGATGATCTCCTTGGCCTTGTTGACGAAGGGGTTGTGGCGACGGTGCTGGCCCACGAGCACGGGCACGCCGGCGGTCTCGGCCTCGGCGGCGAAGGCCTGAGCATCCTCGAGGTCGTTGGAGATCGGCTTTTCGACCAGCGGCACGATGTTGCGCTTGACGGCCTCGCGGGCAACGCCCAGGTGCAGGTCGTTGGGCGTGGCGATGATGACGGCCTCAGGCTTGACGTCGTCCATCATCTTGGCGGGATCGGTAAAGAACGGCACGCCGGCTTCT
>USBA01000100.1 GCA_900552735.1 uncultured Collinsella sp.
GAGACCACGCCGCCAAAAATGATGAGCATGATCTTGTCGCCCAAAAACGGAGCGAAGTGAAAGACGTTGAGAAACAGCGATGAGAGCACGACCTGCATCATCGAGAAGATGACGAAGCGCTTGCTAATGCCGCTCCAACATAGGAGCGCCACGGGGATGTTGAGCGCGAGCATACCGAGCGAGATGTCGATGTGAACGCCGCCGAGCGAGGTAACGCGATCGAGCAGGACCGCGACGCCGGTAAGACCGCTCGGAAGCAGGTCGGCGGGCTGGATGAACGCCTGGATCAGAAATGTCTGAAGAATGGCGGAAATTGTGACCGCCACGGCGGTAATAGCGCGGCGAACGATGGTGAGACGGCCGAGCACGAGCACGCGGTCCGTGAGCTGATCGATGGCGTTCGCCACGCGGGCTCCTTTCGAAGGCAAATCTAGTTGTGAGGCATGTCGGCGATTGTAGCATGGAGCGTGCGGGGCGCTTCAATTCACCCTCCCTCGACAACCAAAGCGGGACCAGCAACCCCCACAACCAAAGGCCCAAATTACAAGTGAGTAGACTTATTACGATCTGCCGAGCACACCCAAAACCGTCACCCCTGTGACCTGCGGTTTTACTAGAGCAGATGCACTTTGTGCTCGGCCTGCGCCAAAAAGTCTACTCACTTAGTCCGGATCGAAGCCAAACGGATCAAAATCGAAACCAAATCGAGCCAATCCGCCGCCATAAATGCGTGAATCCGTAACTCTCGCGGCGGATTGACACTACAGAGCGACCAAAATGTCGGTCAGATTGTCGATGATAACGTCGGCGGCGGACTGATCCAGGTTGACGCCCTCGTGCGGACGCAGCGCCAGGACGCGGGCGCCGGAGCGCTTGCCAGCCTCGATCCCCATCGGCGAATCCTCGATAACCAGGCACTCGGCAGGCTCCACCCCCAGCGCCTCCATGGCGCGCAGGTAGATCTCGGGGTCGGGCTTAAACGCACTGCACTCATGACCGCTGATGGTGTAATCCAACACGTCGGCGATGCCGGCGATATCCACCAGCTCGTCGATCAGCTCGCGATAGGACGAGCTCGCGATAGCACATTTCACGCCGCGCTCGTGCAGCTCGCGCATCACCGGCTCCGTCTGCTCGTTGAGCAGCTCGGCATACGGAACGGGGTGATCCGGGCTGTAGACCTGCTTGTACTCCACGCGCAGGCGCTCGCGCAACTCAACATCGTCGGGCACCAGCGCCTGCCAAATGGCCGGCTCGTTAGACCCCGAAAGATCGGGGGTCTCGTCAAAGTGAAAGCCCTTCTCCTCCATAAACGCCACGCGACGACGGTTGTAGAACCACTCGGTATCGACCAGCACGCCGTCCATGTCAAACAGCACTGCTTTGATCATACGCATCTCCTCCCACCTGCCAAAAAGGGACAGGTTTATTTTGGTAGGTTTTATCTGGGGTTTTATGACGCGACAGACACGCCCCCAGAGCAAAAAAGGGGATGGGGCGAAAACCCCATCCCCTCTCAATCAACCCGTAAGGTCTACTTACTTGTGATTAGTAGGAAAGCTTCCACATGTAGCGACGCATGGTCAGCGGGTGCTGACGGGCCTCGGCGATCTGGTTGCCGTACTCGCGCATAACGGCGAGGTGCAGCAGCGGGTTGAAGTAGGTGACGACGCTCGCGGGCACGGCGTCGGCCAGGCCGTAGTCCTTGGAGTCGATCAGAGCGACCTTGGCGCCCATGCGCTCAAGGAAGGTGAGGGCGCGGGCGTCCATCGGACGGGTGGCACCATCGGACATGAGGAAGACGTAGGGCTTACCCTCGGTGGAAACCTCGAACGGGCCGTGGAAGTACTCGCCGGTGTTGTAGGCGGCGGCGTCGATCCACTGCATCTCGGTGAACAGGAAGGCGGCGTTAGAATAAGCCATCTTCTCGGAGGCACCAGAAGCCATGAAGTAGATCATCTTGTCGTCCTTGAAGTCCTCGGCGAACTTCTTGGCGAGCTTCTTGCAGTGCTGAGCGGCGTTCTCGCAGAGCTCGAAGACGTTGGTGAGGCCGGTGATCATGTCCTCGTAGTGGTCATAGCCCTCGGTCTGCTGAAGGATCTCGAGAGCAAGAGCGATGGCATAGCCGGGCTTCTCGCACTTGGCAGCGTAGTTGGCGTGGAAGCCGTGAACGATGACGTAGTCAGCGTCGACGGTCAGAGCGGAGCCAGCCTTGTTGGTGAGGGAGACGACCGGGCAGTTGTGCTTCTTGGCGGTCTTGTTGGCCTCGACGGTCTCGGGCGTGGAGCCACCGAGGGAGCAGGTGATCACGAAGGTGTGCTCGTTGACCCAGGAAGGCGTGTCGTAGTTGAACTCGTTAGCGGTAAAGATCTGAACGTTCAGCTTGTCCGTGTTGTTGGCCAGGAAGTACTTGGCGGGGTACAGGTCGGACATGGAAGCACCGCAGCCGACGAAGGCGACGCTGTGGATCTCGTGGTTGGACAGGACGTCAGCGACGATCTGCTTAGGGAGGTTAAGGTCGATCTCGTACATCTGACACATTCCTTTCGATTTTTGCGGCGCCACATTGCCGGGCGCTCGCAGGGTTACCGTGGTTTGGACCGAGTCGCCGGTCCGTTGAGGATGCGACAAGGGGACTGTCCCATTGTCGCATTTTGGGGATGGAAGCCTGCCTGGGGTATGGGATGCCAGGCAGGCCCCCGGGGGAAAGCGGTTAGGCGCTTGGTCGCGACTAGGCCAGAATGCCGGCCGCGGAGAGGGCGATGCCGCCCACGATGGCGATCACGAGAAGCCAACCGGTGTTGACGTTCTTCTTGATGAGCCAGTACATAAGGCCGGTGAGGCCAAGGGAGATCATCTGGGGCATCATGCCGTCCAGGATGTCCTGGATCACGACGGTGCCGTCAGCGAACTGCAGCGGGGTGGTGGCGCCGATCAGCGTAGCAATCATGCCGCCCACGGACATAAGACCCACGATGCCGCAGACATACATGAGCTTCTCCATGAGGTCGCCGCCCTGAAGCTTGCTCAGGTACTCGTGGCCGCCCTGATAGCCCATCTTGGCTGCGAACCAGGTGATCAGCACAGAGGGGACGATGGAGATGAGCATGGCCAGGATCGGGCCCATGATGGAGCCCTGCTGAGCCAGCTGAACGCCCAGGCCAAAGGCGATAACGCGGATGGTGCCCTGGAAGAAGGAGTCACCGATGCCGGAAAGCGGACCCATGAGGGAGGTCTTGACCGCGTTGATCGAATCGGGATCGAAGTTCTCAGGATCCTTGGCGTACTCCTCCTCCATGGAGGCGGAGAGGCCCAGGATGAAAGCGCTCGTCTGCGGGGTGCAGTTGTAGAACGCCATGTGACGGTGGTAAGCCTCTTTCTTAGCAGCGAGCTGCTTGGGGTCGGACTCGTCCGGATAGAGGCGATCGAGCGTGGGAACCATGCCGTAGAGGAAGCCCATGTTCATCTGACGCTCGTAGTTCCAAGAGGCCTGGATGGCCCAGGAGCGCCAGAAGAACTGGCTGACCTTCTTGTTCAGGGACACGTCCTTGGTTGCGGTTGCCATAGTGTGTTCCTCCTTAGTCTTCGTCGTCTTCGAGCGGATCGTAGTCGGAATCGACACCGGCGGCTGCATGGGAACCGTTGAACTTGAAGCCCATGAAGACGACAGCCAGGCACACACCGATCAGAGCGACCGCGATGACGGACAGGTTGAGGTAAGCGGCGAGCAGGAAACCGATGAACAGGAACGGAGTCATACCCTTCTTGATCATCATGGTGAGCAGCAGGGCCAAGCCGTAGGCGGTCATGATCTTGGTCGAAACGTTAAGACCAGTGGACAGCCACTCGGGAACCATGTTGACGATGGCCTGAACCAGGTCGGTGCCAACAAAGACGGCGAGGAAGATCGGCAGGAAGTACATGATGGCGTACAGACCGGAGCCGGCGCAGATGTGCATACGGTAGGCGGTCTTGAACTTTCCGTTATCGATCGCGCTATCGGCCACATGGGTGAGGGCGGCGATGATGGAACGGAACACGATGCCGAGGAGCTGACCCAGGACGGCGACCGGGATGGCGATCGTCATGGCGGTCTCGGCGGAAGCATCGGTCAGGCACGCAAAGGCAGCGGCCACGATGCCGCCCAGGACCATATCGGGCGGAACGGCGGCGCCGACCTGCACCAGGCCCATGGACACGAGCTCGACGGCGGCACCGACGGCAAGGCCGGTGGGCACATCGCCCAGCAGCAGACCGACGAGCGTAGCGCCAACGAGGGGCTGCTCGAAGTTAAGACGACCGAGCAGGCGGGAGTCCCACATGCAGAACACGCCGACGAGGCCGACGAGCACCGCACTGATGAACGTATTCATACCCTTCTCCTTTCAGTCAGGCAAAAGCCTGGTTGATTACAGCTTGGCGTCGATGTCGACGCTCTGATACGTAGGGGTCTGCTGGACATAGAGCTTGATACCCATGTCGAGCAGCTGGTTGACGTCGGCCTTCTGGTTGGCGTCGAGGAAGACGGAGCTGTCCTTGCCGCCGACCTGATCGGCACCGTCGTGGTTGGCGGTGGCGCCCAGGTTGATGGCGTCAAGCTTGTAGCCCTGGCAGAACTGCAGCATCTCGGCAGTGTTACCAAAGACGAACATGACGCGCTCGCCGAGGGTGTTGAGCTTGTCCATCTTGGCGAGGGCACGCTCGACGGTGAAGACGTTCAGGCGCACGCCCTGGGGCTTGGCCAGCTTAAGAGCGCCCTTCTTGATGTCATCGTTGGCGGCAGCGTTGTCGACGACGATGATGCGCTCGGCCTGAACCTTGGTGGTCCAGGTAAAGACGACCTGGCCGTGCAGCAGACGGTAGTCAAGACGTGCGAGGACGATCTTGGCGGGACCGGAGCTGTGACGGGACGCCTTGGCCTTCTTGGCGGGAGCCACGGCGGCCTCGACCGGTGCGTTGGGGTTGGTCAGACCGGTGCGGGCCTCGTTGATGAGGGCCGCGAGCTCGGCGCCCTTGACGGGGACGGGGCTCATGGCGAGCGTCAGTGCCAACGGGATGTTGAAACCGCTGACAACCGTGAACTTCGTACCGTTCTTGGAAAGCTCGACCATGTTGTTGTTGACCGAGCTGCCGAGCATATCGGTCAGCACATAGACGGTGTCGTCCGCGTTGAACGTGGCGATCATAGCCTCAACCTTATTGGTGATGGGCTCCTTGTCGTCACGAGCAAGCGACACGACGTGGACGTTCGACACGTCGCCGAGAACCATCTCGAGCGTGTCTTTGGCGCCTGCGGCCAGGCCGCCATGAGATGCGAGAATGATCTGATTCATCTTGCCTCCTCCTTTTCGTTATGGTCATTATAACGTCTTATACGTTGCGGATATTGCTAATTAGTATAAAGACCGTTCGCGGATGAAAATCGACCGTTGACGGGTTTAACGTACTTGAAACGTTGGGGCTGGGTTGGCCGGCGCTAGCTGGATAACCCCAGGTCAGACCCTGCGCGCAATCCCCTATCGCACGAAGTACCAGGGGCTTTCCTGTACGGTGGGCTCCAGCGCGATGCCGGTGCGTTCCTTAAACAGATCCATGTCCTGAGATTTTTCAGTCCACCACGCATTGGGCTTAAAGGTCATGCTCTCGACAATACGTTTGACAATGACGCTGTTGCGCAGCTTGGAGAAATCGGTGTTCATGATCAGGATGGACGCGAGCACCAGCACGATGCCCAGGACCTTGATCGCGCCGGCGGGCTCGGCATAGATGCCAATACCGACCAGAACGGTCGCAACGGTTTCAAACGAAGCCACGACCGGCACCTTCGACGTCTCAAGATCCATCGAAAGGCCCTGCATATAGAAGATGTACGCAAGAGCCGTCGGAATAAAGCCAAAGCCCGCGAACAGCAGAATGAGCTGCGGGGACATTGCCGCGGCCACATCGGACCACGGAGCCGAAAGCACTGCCATAAAGCATCCGCCAAAGACAAAGCCCCAAAACGTCACCGCCAGCGGATGCAGCGTCTTGGTAGCCATACGGCTAAACACAGCCAGTAGCGCACCGCAAAGCCCGGCGATCACACCCGACACGACGCCCCAAGCCGAGAAATGGAAACCGGACAGGTCGCCGCTCGTCACCGCGAGCACGCAACCCACAATGTTAAAGACGATGGCGACGAGCTTGTTGGGGGTCACGTCCTCGCGATAAAGCACGCGGCCGAGCACGACGCCAAACACCGGCGAGGTGTAAAGCAGCACCGAGGCCGTGGACATGCCCACCTCGCCCATGCACTCGTAATAAAGCGTGTTAGCGGTGGCGAGGCCGATAATGCCAAGAAGCGCGCAGGGAACAAGCTCTTTAGGACTTGCCTTGAACAGTGCCATGGCACCCGAGGCTTTTCCCTCACGAGCACCTCCCTGGCAACCCATAAATGCCAAGACCGGAGCCATTAAGACAGCACCCGACAACAGGCGAAAGGCCGCCATGCTCTGAGACGAAACACCCAGGGCCGATATTCCGTTAACAAAGATTCCGATGGTGCCCCACATAAGCGCGGCGATCAGCACTAGCACATAGCCCAGATTGCTTTTCTTCAACGCAGCCTCCTCGGTATTGTTTCCAATATGTTTCACACTACGTTATAGTCGTTATATACATTTTTCAAGACACAAATCGGCGAGCGGAAAATCTGCTCTACCGCTACAACCCATTGGTACAAAGGGGTCAGGTTCATATGCGCCAACTTGGTGTAAAGTAACCTGTCCCCAATGACTAGGACTGTCCCCAAGTGCCGAACGTCTCCAAGTGCCGCATCTGGGCCAAGGCGACGCCGATGCTTTGGCAACGCCAGCGAAAACCCACCTGAGCGAGCAAGGTGCCTTGAAGCGAAGCGGCATTGACCTTCTGGTCATGCCGCTGAAGCTGAAAGGCAGATTGCCGCTCAGGTGGGTTTGCAGCGTCGAGCCGTTACGGCGT
>USBA01000101.1 GCA_900552735.1 uncultured Collinsella sp.
GTTTCTTTTTAGGTAGGCGCCTACGTGGTCTGGCTCCATTTTCCCGTCACCTGCAATAACCAAGCACTGCTTGGTCGTCTGATATGGCCCCGCAAAAGAGAATGGAATCAACAAGGTCAGCGAAACGGAATCGCTGACATCAGGTCTATGGAAAGGAAGAAGACCATGATTTACCCTCTTTGCGACATTGCCGGCAGGAACAGGGCAACAGGTAAGCCGATCGTCAGTACTTGTGTCATGGATATGCAGGTGCAGCTGCTGCGCTATTTTCGCGATTATGGTTTGGATGACGATCCGGATTGGCGCGAGTCCCTCGAAGTCATTCTCGAGTCTCAACGAGAAGACGGCTGCTTTCCTCTGAGCAGCGATCGCGATATGCCCAGTGATGCGCGAGTCGATTTTCTCTATCGACCTACGTACGCTTGCTGCCAGATCATGATGCGAGCTCTGCTGGGTGGAAAGCTATCGGACGAGCAGGGGCAACGCGTCAAAACTGCCCTGTCTCGCGGCCTTGCTTTTTCCTGCGGGCGCGGCCTTAATGGCCACGGTATCGAAGATCTTGAGCGGCAGTGCGAGGACGTTGCCGATTTTGGCCATGCGGGGATTACGGAAATAGCTGAGCGTTATCCCATGCTGTGCCCCGAGTTTTTCTCCCTTATTAATAAGATTGGAGACGAATACGTTGAGCGCATCGCCAATGGAGATGTGATTTACTACTTTGGATCAAATCTTGCACAGAAGATTTTGACGGCGGCAGAGTCCCTGGGCCGGACCAATTTGTCGCTCGACAAAATCCAACGCTATCTTGAGATGGACTCGAAGAGAAAAAATCGATAGGTTAAAGATTAGAAAGGCGGGCGCCGCCAATGCTGCTTGGACAGTACATAAAAAGAAACATGCCAGATGCGGTCGAGCTCAACGATATGATTTCGCGTCCAGGCGAGGGATATGCTATTAGCCAGATGGCGGTAGCGCCCATCGACACGGGGGCCTTGCGGATGCATATCAAGGCGTATGCAAATGGACCCGATGGTCCATATTTGGAGGGACGCCTAGCGCTCTACCATCAGGTGCACGAGCTTTTTGCGCTGCTTGCAGCTGAGCCGTCTAACAAAGGCATGAAGGGCTACGAACTCAAGGATTCCTTTATTGGCGGTGAAGAGGCGGACTTGATTATGCTCACCGTTTCCCACGAAGAGCGCTCGCAGGAAGACATCGCCTATAACGTTTTGCTGTGCAGCAAGAACGCGGTGGGGGAGCGTCGTGCCAGGATTCGCGATGGCGTGCGTATCGGCGGCATGTGCGTGGCCGAGGAGTTTGGGTATCGCGGCGAATTCAGGTCCTCGGTACACCCGCTGGCGCTGCCGCTCAATTTGAGCGAGGTCTACGTGCTTATGGATGCGCTGGCTGCCTATGAGCGCGGATGCAGCCGGTTTGATCCCCATGGTAGGATGGCCCGGCGTATTGCAGGCATGATCAAGCGCGAGCTGAGCGGTTACGCTAAGGAAAAACTTGGTTCGCGTTTGGAGGGGATGGGCTTTGCTCAACTGGAGGAGGTCGACCCCATGTTTGTTCCTGATATTCCAGGGGATAAAGTGCCTGAGGGCAGATCTTCGCAGGTTGCCAACTGGCTCTTATATGAAAAGGCTGGTCGCTGGGCGCGTGTGTGTCTTGCGGGCGGCGGGAGCGTGCAAGGGATTATCTTGCCGCGAGCTGAGCTTGGGCGCTTCTTTGCGAGTCGTCCACAAGCGGCGAGGGACGATGCAGCCCAAGCGGATTCACGACCCAAGTGTGTCGTCTGGCGAAGCGATGATGACTACGACGTTATTGACTGGGCAGATGTCGTGGATGTAAGGCGAGAATAGATAAATGTCTCGATCTGTAACACGAAGGGGCGGAAAACCGTTCGTACTGTTACAGAATGAGACGTAAGCCAGAGTCTCTGCGAAACATCTCGATCTGTAACAGATAGGGGAGAAAATGTTCTCTAAATGTTACAGATCGAGACAAAGGCCGGACCGGTCCCGGTCATCCTGGTCGATCGTGCCGGAAAAGTCCGATCGCGACCTATGTAATAGTGCAAGAGGGTCGTTATCGAAGGTCGATGCTGTAGGCGTACTCCACCGTGCCAAAGTGTTCCCTTGGGAAATGCCACCAGCGTAGCGAAATCCACCGTCCTTCATATCTAAACTCAACAAAAACGCAGGTCAAAGGCATATAGATACGCCCGGCACCGTGTATTTAGAGGTTTTCGTTGACAGCCCCCAAGGTGGCATCGTATTATCTTCTACGTTCGCGGGGGCGACGGTCCAAAAGACCAAAGGACCTGCGGATACTTGAACGATTGGGAGTTTGCCCGAGTGGTTAATGGGGACGGGCTGTAAACCCGTTGGCTCTGCCTACATAGGTTCGAATCCTATAGCTCCCACCCGTCAAGTGCCTGTATAGCTCAGTCGGTAGAGCACTTCGTTGGTAACGAAGAGGTCACCAGTTCAAGTCTGGTTGCAGGCTCCATCCGGCGGTGTAGCTCAGTTGGTTAGAGCACACGGTTCATACCCGTGGCGTCACTGGTTCGAATCCAGTCACCGCTACCATAGGTAACACGGTGGCTTCTCAATAGTATGTTGAGAGGCCACTATGGTATAAAGGCAAAGTCCCGTCCGGGGACGACCTGTTTAGAGGAGGGCTTTATGGCCAAAGAGAAGTTTGAGCGCACTAAGCCGCATGTTAACATCGGCACCATTGGTCACGTCGACCACGGCAAGACCACGCTGACCGCTGCCATCACCAAGGTTCTCTCCGAGACCGAGGGCTGCAAGGCTGACTTCACTGCGTTCGAGAACATCGACAAGGCTCCCGAGGAGCGCGAGCGCGGCATTACGATCTCCGTCTCCCACGTCGAGTACGAGACTGCTGCCCGTCACTACGCTCACGTTGACTGCCCGGGCCATGCTGACTACGTCAAGAACATGATCACCGGTGCTGCTCAGATGGACGGCGCTATCCTGGTCATCGCCGCTTCCGACGGCCCCATGGCTCAGACCCGTGAGCACATCCTGCTCGCCCGTCAGGTCGGCGTTCCCTACATCGTTGTCTTCCTGAACAAGTGCGACATGGTCGACGATGACGAGCTCATCGACCTCGTCGAGATGGAGACCCGTGAGCTCCTCTCCGAGTACGATTTCCCCGGCGACGACATCCCCGTCATCCGTGGTTCCGCTCTGGGCGCTCTCGAGGGCGACGCCAAGTGGATGGACGCTATCCGCGAGCTCATGAACGCCGTCGACGAGTACATCCCGACGCCTGCTCGTAACAACGACCTCCCGTTCCTGATGGCCGTTGAGGACGTTATGACCATCTCCGGCCGTGGTACCGTTGCTACCGGTCGTGTCGAGCGCGGTGAGCTCAAGCTCAACGAGCCCGTCGAGATCGTCGGCATCAAGGATACCCAGAACACCGTCGTTACCGGTATCGAGATGTTCCGTAAGTCCATGGACTTCTGCGAGGCTGGCGACAACGTCGGTCTGCTGCTCCGTGGCATCAAGCGCGAGGACATCGAGCGCGGCCAGGTTCTCTGCAAGCCCGGTTCGGTTACCCCGCACACCAAGTTCACCGGTGAGATCTACGTTCTGACCAAGGAGGAGGGCGGCCGTCACACCCCGTTCTTCGATGGTTATCGTCCTCAGTTCTACTTCCGTACCACCGACGTTACCGGTACGGTCAAGCTCCCCGAGGGCACCGAGATGGCTATGCCTGGTGACCACATCACCATCGAGGGCGACCTCATCCACCCGATCGCCATGGAGGAGGGCCTGCGCTTCGCTATCCGCGAGGGTGGCCACACCGTCGGTTCGGGCATCGTCTCCACGATCATTGAGTAAATTAGCTCTTTGATATAGCTGACTTAGAGAACCCGGCACTTATATGGGTGCCGGGTTCTTTTCTGCAATGGATATTGAGCCGTTGCTGGTGTCGAGAGGATCGATAATGGTCCTGGGTGCACCGTCGATTAGATCTCGTTGGCTCCATTGATGTGTTCCAAATATGAATGGGTTCACCGAGAACCAATTGATTCGAGGTTTTCGTTGACAGCACTTACGTAGAGCTGATAAAGTATCAATTCGTGCCCGTACGGGGCGGAAATGAAAGGTTCAGGATACATGCGTACTCTAGTTACTCTTGCGTGCACTGAGTGCAAGCGCCGCAACTATACGACCACCAAGAACAAGTCAACCATGCCTGATCGTATGGAGATCAAGAAGTATTGCCCCTGGTGCCGTCACCACACGCTGCACAAAGAGACTCGCTAGTCTCTAGTCACATACGCCAGTAGTTCAATTGGTAGAGCATCGGTCTCCAAAACCGAGTGTTGAGGGTTCGAGTCCTTCCTGGCGTGCCAGTCATTATTCCGTAAGCTCCCAATTGGGGGCTTACGGTTTACTCATGTATAAGCGCATTGCGCGGAGGTAACCCAAATGGCCAACAAGAAGAACAAGAAGAAGGCTCAGCAGCCGGCACCTGCCAACAACGCTGCCGCCAACTCCAAGGTTGAGGCCAAGAAGGCCGTTGCCAAGAAGAGCGAGAAGGCTGCGAAGTCTAAGAAGAACGAGAAGCCTGGTTTCTTCGCCCGCACCAAGAAGTATTTCGCTTCGGTGAAGTCCGAGATGAAGCGTGTCACGTGGCCCGATAAGAAGGAGCTCGTGAACTACTCGGTCGTCGTTTGCGCTTCTCTGATCGTCGTCGGCGTCGTCATCGCTCTGCTCGATGCTGGCTTTGGCGAGGCTCTTGCTCTGTTCTCTGGATTGAGGGGCTAAACCATGTCTAAGCGTTGGTACGTCGTTCACACTTACTCTGGATACGAGAACCGTGTTAAGTCCGATCTCGAGCATCGCATCGAGACCATGGGCATGCAGGACCGTATCTTTGATATCGAGATTCCTATGGAGCGCGTCACCGAGATTAAAGAGGGTGGCAAGCGTGAGACCAAGGATTCTAAGATCTTCCCGGGTTATGTCCTGGTTCGCATGGAGATGGATGACGATGCGTGGACGTGTGTTCGCAACACGCCCGGTGTCACTGGTTTCCTGGGCGGCAATGGCAAGCCCGCTCCGCTTTCCCGCGACGAGTACAATAAGATGACTCGTCGTCCCGGTAAGGGCGATTCGCCCAAGCGCACCTCGGTTGATATTGAGGTCGGCACGTCCGTCCGCGTCACTGATGGCCCGCTTACCGACTTTGATGGCAAGGTCTCCGAGGTTAACACCGAGGCAGGCAAGCTGAAGGTCACCCTGATGATCTTTGGCCGTGAGACGCCGGTCGAGCTCGACTTTAACCAGGTCGCTGTCATCGCTTAAGTTTTCGTCCGTTCGCGCGAGCGTGCTTCTTCTGTGACTGCTCATCTCAGGAGTGCTTCTAACACGTGCGTGCTTACGATATAGCAAGTACTTCACACTCGTGATTCGAAAGGAATGACCATGGCTGAGAAGAAGGTTGCCAACGTCATTAAGCTCCAGATTCCTGCTGGTGCAGCTAACCCCGCTCCTCCCGTCGGCCCCGCCCTGGGCGCCGCTGGCGTGAACATCATGCAGTTCTGCCAGGCCTTTAACGCCGAGACGCAGGACAAGAAGGGCGACATCATCCCCGTTGAGATCACTGTCTTCGAGGATAAGTCCTTCTCCTTCATCACCAAGACCCCGCCGGCGGCTCACCTCATCAAGAAGGAGCTGAACCTCAAGTCTGGTTCCGCTAAGCCCCAGGCCGACAAGGTTGGTCAGCTCTCCCAGGAGCAGCTCACCAAGATCGCCGAGATCAAGATGCCGGACCTCAATGCCAACGACATTGACGCCGCCAAGAAGATCATCGCCGGTACCGCCCGTTCCATGGGCGTCACCATCGCTGAGTAGCGATTTCTTTTGGTAACGACGGGTGCTCCAACCGGGGCGCCCGTTAAATGTGTGCAATAGGGCACACGATACGATGTGGGAGGGCTCGCGCCCGTTTAACCACAGGAGGTAATGCACATGGCTAAGCATGGTAAGAGCTATAACGCCGCTGCCGAGAAGATCGACCGCGCCACGCTCTACACCCCCCTTCAGGCTGCCAAGCTCATCAAGGAGCTCGACACCGCCAAGTTCGACGAGACCGTCGAGGCCCACTTCCGTCTGGGCGTCGATACTCGTAAGGCCGACCAGAACATCCGCGGCTCCATCTCCCTGCCCCACGGCACCGGCAAGACCATTCGTGTTGCCGTCTTCGCCGAGGGCGAGAAGGCCCGCGAGGCCGAGGCTGCCGGCGCCGACATCATCGGTTCCGACGAGCTCGTCGCCCAGATCCAGAAGGGCGAGATCAACTTCGACGCCGCTATCGCTACGCCGAACATGATGGCCAAGGTTGGCCGCATCGGTAAGATCCTTGGTCCCCGTGGCCTCATGCCGAACCCCAAGCTCGGCACCGTGACCATGGACGTCGCCAAGATGGTCTCCGAGCTCAAGGCTGGCCGCGTTGAGTACCGCGCCGACCGCTACGGCATTGCTCACGTCATCATTGGCAAGGCGAGCTTCACCGCTGAGCAGCTGGCCCAGAACTATGGCACCGTGTACGACGAGATTGTTCGCATGAAGCCGTCTTCGGCCAAGGGCAAGTACATCAAGTCGATCACGGTTTCTTCCACCATGGGCGTTGGCATTTCTGTCGACCCTGCCGTTTCTCGCAACTTCGATCAGGCTGCTGAGTAGCCTTCATTGAATTGCAACCGTCGTATCCACCATGCGATGGTTTACAGCCCGCTCTTCGGAGCGGGCTTTTCTTTTGTGGTAGCATGGCGTGCGTTATGCGTTGAAAGAAGGCTTTTCATGAGGCTGAACATCATTAAGAAATCGCCCGCAGAAATTGAGGCGATGAAAGAGGCGGGACGGCTTTCCGCCTATGTGCTCCGCAAAGTGGGCGAGGCG
>USBA01000102.1 GCA_900552735.1 uncultured Collinsella sp.
GGTCGAGACCTCAACGCGGCGGCCCGTATCGTGTGCACACTCTGCCATCTGCTCCCAGAATGGCGCGGGGTCAAAATCGGGCGCAAAGCCTTCCTTCGAAAAGCGCATGACCAGGTCGGGGTGAGCCATCACGTCAAAGTTGAGCGGGCTCTCGCAGGCGCGACACCAGTCGTCGACGTAGCGCTCCCACACGCCGCGCACGCCCAGGTTTTCCCAAACATGCAGGTCGGTGTCATCGTCGACCCAGCCACAAAGCGAATCGGGCGTATCGGGACGAGCGACGTCCTCCGTCCCCGCCGTGCCCGCAGCACCGACCATGATATCGCCGGGGTTGCCGATCCAGTGCACGCTACCCAGGCGTACCACGGCGCCTTCGGACCAGCGCTCAACCAAAGGCTCGCAGCCTTCGTACCAATCGCATTCAAAGCCATAGATAAGCTCGAGCTCCGGCGCAATCTGCGCGGCAAGCTTGCGGGCGTCCTCAAAAGCCAAGCGATGTGCCGGCAGGTTGCCCTCGACAACCTGCACTTCGCAGTTGGCATCCATGCTGGCGGGCAGGGTGAGGTGGTCGGTCGAGATCATGGCACGGCAACCGGCGGCGGCAGCAGCGCGGACGTTGTCCTCAAACGAGGCGTACCCGTCCGAAAACGAGGTGTGGGTATGGCAATCGACCAGCGGGCATGCGGGCATGGCGACTCCTTTGCATTTGGCGAATCCGCTCCATTGTAATGGCGCGACCCCTAGCGCGCCGGGAACGCCGCAAGTCGAAACCGACTGGAAAGGGCAGATGACGCGCAAGGGCTGCCGCACGACATCGACCCTGCCTCAAAACATGTACATCAGCCTTCAAAAGCTGCAAATAATGACATGTTTGGAGGCTGATGTACATGTTTGGCTGAGGCGGTGGAGTGCCGGTTTCTTGCCGACAAGGAAAATCGCGCTCATCGCGCTCCGCCACATCCGCGCCGCCCGCGATGTGCTAGCGTTTGGGTGAACAAAACGAGCCCGTGCGGAAAGGAGCCGGACCGTATGCCATGCGATAGCAAATCTCCGCTGTCTCGCGAGACCGATGCGCCCGAGACCATCGTCAAGCTGGAATGCGATATCGACGACGCGTCGCCCGAGGTGCTCGCCTACGCCGCCGATTGTCTGCGCAAGGCCGGCGCCCGCGAGGTGCATTGGTTGCCGCTTTACTGCAAAAAGGGCCGCCCCGGATGGCAGTTGCAGGTGATCTGCTCGCACGAGGATATCGAGCGCCTGCAGACGATTATCTTTCTGGAGACCACGACCAACGCCATTCGTCGCCAGGTGATGGAACGCGTTTGCCTGCCGCGCCGCTTTGAGCAGGTGGCGACGCCTTGGGGCGAGGTGGCCGTTAAAGTAGCCACCCTGCCCGACGGCAGTGAGCGTGCGGCGCCCGAGTACGAAGACTGCGCCCGCCTTGCCCGCGAGCACAATGTGCCGCTCCAACGCGTGATGCAGGCGGCCCAGAGCGCGGCACTGCGATTTGAATAACAAGATCGTGCGGCGCGCCGCGACCGGCTCCGTCAACTCCATCCCGAAAGGATCCCTCATGAAATACCTCATCGCCTCTGACATCCACGGTTCGGCATATTGGACTGAGCGCCTGGTCGCCGCCATCGAGTCCGAGCAGCCCGACCGCATCGTCCTGCTGGGCGACCTGCTCTATCACGGTCCGCGTAACGACCTGCCGCGCGATTACGCTCCCAAGCGTGTGATTCCGCTGCTCAATGCCCTGGCCGACCGCATCATCGCGGTGCGCGGCAACTGTGACGCCGAGGTCGACCAGATGGTGCTCGATTTCCCGGTCATGGCCGACTACGCCACGCTGTTTGACGAGACCGGCCGTGAGCTGTTCCTGACGCACGGCCACGTCTTTGGCGCCGGCATGCACAACAGCGTCGACCACGCGCCCGCGCTGCCCGAGGGCTCCGCGCTCGTCTACGGCCATACGCACATCAAGGTTAACGAGGCAAGCGCCGCGCACCCGGGCCTGTGGCTCTTCAATCCCGGCAGCGTGAGCATTCCCAAGGACGGTACGCACAGCTACGGCATCTACGAGGGCGGCGCGTTCCGTCACGTGGTCCTGGAGGAGGAATAACCATGGCGCAGCACATGGCTCAGCAAAATGCCGAGGGTTCGCGCGACCTGTCCACGCTGGTCGACGCGTCGGCCGAGCTGCAGCATCTGGTGCAGACTATCTGGCGTCTGCGTCAGCCCGATGGCTGCCCGTGGGATCGCGAGCAGACGCACCGCAGCATTGGCAAGAACATGATCGAGGAGGCCTACGAGGCGCTCGACTGCATCGAGGCCGATGATGCGGCACACCTGCGCGAGGAGCTGGGCGACGTGCTCATGCAGGTAGTGTTGCATGCGCAGATCGCGGCGGATGCCGGTGAGTTTACGCTGGCCGATGTGGCGCGCGATATCGACGCCAAGCTCATTCGCCGTCATCCGCACGTGTTTGGCGATGCGGACGCCGAGAGCTCCGACGAGGTGCTCAAGATTTGGGACGAGGTCAAGCTTGCCGAGAAGGCTGCCAAGGACAAGGCTGTGGCGGCGGGCGAGGCTGCGCCCGAAGGCCTGCTCGACGGCGTGCCCACGCACCTGCCGGCGCTGATGCAAGCTCAGAAGGTGTCGCGCAAGGCGGCGGCCGTGGGCTTTGAGTGGGAGACGGTCCAGGATGTGTGGGACGAGGTAGCAGAGGAGCGTGCCGAGTTTGAGGCCGAGAAGCCCGGCTCGCCCGAGCGCGAGATGGAGTTTGGCGATCTGCTTTTTGCCCTAGTCAACGTTGCACGCAAAGAGGGTATCGACGCCGAGAGCGCCCTGCGCGCCAGCACGGCCAAGTTCCGCCGTCGCTGGGCTGCGATGGAGGCCGCCGTGCACGAGGCGGGCGATGACCTCGCCGCCTGCTCAACCGCTCAACTCAACGACCTGTGGGACCAAGCAAAAGCAAGCGAGTGAGGCCTGCGTCTCTCACGGCATCCATTCGTAGAGAGGTCTCTACAAGCAAAAAGCCATATACAACGGAAGATGTGCCAGCTGTGCTTCGGCATCCCACTCGAGTTGTTTAGGGTGCAACACGTAAGCCATCCCAATCTTCTTGTTAAAGCGCGCGCGGAATCGGTCGAGGGAGATGGTTCCGTATCTGCGTGGCGACTTAACTTCGATGGGGCTGATGCGCGGCTTTCCGGCGGCATTGACATAGGGTTGGGTAACGAGGAAGTCGATTTCCATGCGCTCCTCCCCCTCCTTCTTTCCGCTTTGGGAATAAAAGAAGAGCCTGTGTCCATTGGCCTTTAGAGATTGGGCAACGTAGTTTTCGGTAAGCATTCCTTCGTTCAATCCGATGTCGCCGCGAAGCACGGCCCTGTAAACGTCTTCATCGGTATCGTTGTTGTCAGAGAAGGCAAGCGTTACAAGCAGGCCGGTGTCTGCCATGTAGCACTTGAGGGCCGTTTGCTCCATGCTGAGTGAAAGGCCCACGCTCGGTTCGCTTGCGGCATAGCAGATATTGGCAATTCGCGCGTCTGCCAGCCAAAAGAAGGCTTCTTCGTAGGTGCGCATGCGTGCGTTTTTATCAAGTGAGGAAAGCTTGAATCGTTTTTCGTGCCTAGAGAGCTGACCCGGGATGCCATCGAGTACGGAGACGACTTTGAATTCGTAACCGGTTGCAAAACGAGAGATATCGTTGCGATAGAGCTGGACGATTCGGCGCTTCGAAGCGTCGACGGGCGCAAAAGCGCGCTGTTCAACATAGATGGATACCGGCTCAGGCATGCCGCCTACGAGCATGTATTCGCGCATAAGGGAGAGCGCTCTGCGATGTAGGGCATCGGGGAGCGGCTTCATCTTGTTAAAACTCATGCGAATGAGATCGGCCAGCCCCTTTTCGTCCATGCCCCAAAGAAACTCCTCAAAGTCGAGGGGCTCAAGTTCCAGAGATTCTTCCTCGGATGGGATGACGATATCTTTAATGTTCTGCTTGATGCTGAGTAGGGATCCAGTTTCGATGTAGTCGTAACGTCCGTCTGCAACGAGATACTTGATGAGTCCGCGTGCTTGCGGGTACATCTGGACCTCGTCAAAGACGATAAGCGTCTCGTGTTCATAGAGTTTGACGTTATAGAAAACCGAGAGATAGAGGAAGAGCGACTCGAAGTCAGTGCGATAGTCCTCAAAATATTGCTTAACTTCGGCAGGTGCTTGAAAGAAATCAATGACAAGGCAGGACTTGTATTCGGTTTCTCCAAACGTGCGGGCAAGCGTGCTCTTGCCGACGCGGCGGGCTCCTTCAATAAGAAGTGCTGTTTTACCAGCGCTTTCATGCTTCCATTTTAGTAGTTTGTCATAGGCTTTTCGTTTAAGCATGGCTACCTCGTACACGATATCCAGAACTTTTATAACCTGATTATGCACGATATCCAGAACTTCAGACCCTTAGAATTGCACGATATCCAGAACTTTGCACGATGTAAAAGCACATTATTGGCTCTTTCATTCGCAAGCCGGGTAAAGACGGTATGCCGATAGAAGAATTTAATGGGGGGGCGACCTCTAGAGAGGAATGCTCGGTGCAAAAACAAGCGCCCCAAAGAATGATTTCTCCAATTCATATGTATCCCTTGGCTAACTTAGGGCATAATGCAAAAAGTGCGACATGGCTAACTTACGGAGGCGCACCGATGGTGCACAGTCGGCCAGTCGCTTGCATCAACTACGTTTCCAAGTGAGAGGGAGACAACATGAGTGACATTTTGGACGTCTACGGTCGCGAGGTGCTCGACAGCCGCGGTAACCCCACCGTCGAGGTCGAGGTCGTGCTCGAGGACGGCAGCTTCGGTCGCGCGATGGTGCCTTCGGGCGCTTCGACCGGCGCTTTCGAAGCTTGCGAGCTGCGCGACGGCGACAAGGGCCGCTACCTGGGCAAGGGCGTCTCGCAGACCGTCGAACACGTCAACAACGAGTGCGCCAACGCCGTCGTGGGCCTCGATGCCTTCGACCAGCGCGCCGTCGATGCCGCACTGATTGCCGCCGACGGTATGCCCAACAAAACCAAGCTCGGCGCCAACGCCATTCTGGGCGTGTCGCTGGCCGTTGCCCGCGCTGCGGCAGAGTCGGCGGGCCTGTCGCTGTACCAGTACCTGGGCGGCGTCAACGCTCATCTGCTGCCCACGCCCATGATGAACATCCTCAACGGCGGCGTGCATGCCGATAACAACGTTGACTTCCAGGAGTTCATGATTATGCCCGTGGGTGCTCCGAGCTTTGCCGAGGGCCTGCGCTGGTGCGCCGAGGTCTACCACACCCTCAAGGGCGTGTTGCACGAGGCCGGCCTTGGCGGCGGCGTGGGCGACGAGGGCGGCTTTGCCCCCAACCTTAAGACCAATGCCGAGCCGTTCGAGTACATCACCAAGGCCGTCGAGAAGGCCGGCTTTAAGCCCGGCGTCGACTTCATGTACGCCATGGACCCGGCCTCGACCGAGTTCTACAACGCCGAGACCGGCATGTACGAGCTCAAGGGCGAGGGCGTGGAGTACACGAGTGCCCAGATGGTTGATTACTGGGAGAAGCTCGTCGACACCTATCCCATCATCTCCATCGAGGACGGCATGGCCGAGGAGGACTGGGACGGCTGGGTCGAGCTCACCCGCCGCATTGGCAATAAGGTGCAGCTCGTAGGCGACGACCTGTTCGTCACCAACACCGAGCGCCTCAAGAAGGGCATCGAGCTGGGCGCCGCCAATGCGATCCTGGTCAAGGTCAACCAGATTGGCACGCTCACCGAGTCGCTCGAGGCTATCGAGACTGCCAAGGAGGCCGGCTACGCTTGCATCGTGAGTCACCGTTCCGGCGAGACCGAGGACTCCACCATCGCTGACCTGGTCGTGGGTGTTAACGCCGGCCAGATCAAGTCGGGCGCCCCGTGCCGCAGCGACCGTATTGCCAAGTACAACCAGCTCATCCGCATCGAGGACGAGCTCGAGGGCAGCGCGCGCTACGCCGGTAAGGCCGCGTTCTACAACATTCGCTAAACGGGCGAATTTGGCGAGGGGGAGGCTGACTCGGTTCCTCCCCGCCTTGGCTGGATGCCGCAAAGAACTATGGGCGCTGGGCCATACGGCTCAGCGCCTTTTTTATGTCGAGCAAAGGCTGGCGAAGGCGGTGCGGGCGCTCGTGCTATAACTAAAGGACTTAGCGCAAACAAACCTCAACCGCACAAGGCGCACATGGATCAGATTTACGACAACAGGTATTATTCCGCCGGTTCGCGCGAGCCGTCGCCTCGTCGTGCGCGTACCGCACAGCTTGGCGGGTCTGGTTATGCTGGTGCTGATCGCTCCAGGTATAGCTCGCCGGCGACTTCGCATCCCAATGCTCAGCCAAATAGTTCCTCGGATAGTCCGGTGCGCCCATCGCGTTCCAAGCATGCGTCGCGCCCTTCGACCCAGGCGTCCGACAAGCCGCGCCGTCCCTCAAGCCGTCTTTCCGGCTCGGACTTTATGCACTACGCCAACGACAACGCAGCGGTCAAGGCAATTTACGACTTTACCCATGGACCCCAGCGCGGGCTGTTTATTGGCATTGTCGTCGTCCTGGTGCTCGTGAGCCTGTACTTTCCCGTGCGCGACCTCTACGTTGCCAAACGCTCGAACGATATCTTGGCCAAGCAGGTCGAGATTCGCCAGCAGTACAACGACGAGCTGCAGAAAAGCGTCGACAAGCTGCTCTCGGAGGAGGGTATCAAGGACGCGGCATCCGAGGACTTGGGCCTGGTGATGCCCGGCGAGAAGAGAATTGAAGTGCAGGGCCTGGACGACGATT
>USBA01000103.1 GCA_900552735.1 uncultured Collinsella sp.
TTTCGACAGCACGCGCTCGGGCGACATCATGAGCTTCTTCACCAACGACGTCGACACGGTCTCCGAGGCACTCAACAACAGCTTTGCCAACGTGATTCAGGCGACAATCCAGCTGATCGGCACCACGGCCATGCTCATCATCCTTAACTGGCGGCTTACGATTATCACGCTTGTGTGCGACGCGGCCATCGTGCTGTACGCGCGCTACTCGGGCATGCGGTCCAAGCGCTTCTTTGCCGCCCAGCAGGGCTCCCTCGCCGATCTGGACGGATACGTTGAGGAGATGGTCTCGGGCCAAAAGGTCATCAAGGTTTTTAACCATGAACAGGCCAACGTTGCCGGTTTCGATGCACGCAACCAGGAGCTGCGCCGTACCGGTGGCGCTGCGCAGGCCTACGCCAACTCCATGGTGCCCATGACCGTTGCAATCGGCTACGCCAACTACGCCATCGTCGCCGTGGCGGGCGGCATACTCTGCATCAAGGGGCTCGCCGACGTAGGTGCGCTCGCGAGCTATCTGGTCTTTGTACGCCAGGCGGCCATGCCCATCAACCAGTTTACGCAGCTCGGCAACTTCTTGCTTAACGCACTGGCCGGCGCCGAGCGCTTGTTTGCCGCCATGGATTTTAAGCCCGAGGTGGACGAGGGCTGCGTGGAGCTGGTGCAGACGGGCGATGCCGCGTGGGCGTGGAAGATTCCCAAGGGCCAGGGCGTGGGCGCGTACGGGCATCTGCATGATGTGGCAGCCGTTGATGAGTCGGGCCGCGCGGTGGCTGCCGACGGCACCGAGCTCACGTGCGGCTTGGTCCCGCTTGCCGGCGACGTGCGCTTCCATGCCGTGGACTTTTCCTACGTGCCGGGCACCCGCGTGCTCACGGATCTCAACCTGTTTGCCAAGCCGGGGCAAAAGATTGCGTTTGTGGGCTCGACGGGCGCCGGAAAGACGACCATCACCAACCTCATCAACCGCTTCTACGAGGTCGATGACGGCGAGATCACGTACGACGGCATCGACGTCAAGCACATTGCCAAGGCCAGCCTGCGCGGATCGCTCGGCATTGTGCTGCAGGACACGCACCTGTTTAGCGGCACCATTGCGCAGAACATCCGCTTTGGCAAGCTCGACGCGACTGACGAGGAGGTGCGCGCCGCAGCCGAGGCAGCCTGCGCGGATTCGTTTATCCGCCGCCTGCCTAGAGGCTACGACACGCCGGTCACGGCCGACGGCGCCAACCTGTCGCAGGGCCAGCGCCAGTTGCTCGCCATCGCGCGCGTGGCCGTTGCCGACCCGCCGGTGCTCATTCTGGACGAGGCCACGAGCTCCATCGACACGCGCACCGAAAAGCTCATCGAGCGCGGTATGGACCGCATCATGCGCGGACGCACCACGTTTATGATCGCGCACCGCCTGTCCACCGTCCGCGACGCCGATGCCATCATGGTCCTCGACCACGGCCGCATCATCGAGCGCGGCACGCACGAAGAGCTGCTCGCTCAGCACGGCGAGTACTGGCAGCTTGCGCATGGCTTAAAAGAGCTGGATTAACCCGTTCGAGCACGATGCTTTGACCCCTCCGTGCCCCCTCACCTCGCCTCAAACCATCACAACATTCGACGTTTTTTGCCAATAACGGGAAAAGCATCGAATGTTGTGATGGTTTTTCTACCACTCAATCGGGTGGAATCGCTTTCTTGCGCACGAAGGTGTGCGGGCCCGTGGGCAGGGGAATAAGGTTGGTTATCCGACTCCATTGGAGGGCTCATGGACCTGCCGATCGTCCTGTCCCATAAGACTGCCTGGCTGTACCACAACGTGGCGCGCCCGTCCGAGCCGCTCTCGCGAGCAAGCAGCCTATACGATGAGGACTCGCTTGCCAACGAGGCGGAGCCGACTGCGGACCTGCCCAAATTGGGGCTCGATGCCAAGGGGCTGAGGGCTTCAGCGGCAGTTGGGATCGTTACCGACTATCTGGTTGCGCTTGGTATTCCACGAGAAGAGCTCGATCATATCGACACGCTCGTCAACTTCGATTTTGAGCGCTCGACGCCGGCTGGATTTAGGTGCCACGTGTTTGGGGCGCCGGTACCTCCAGGCCATCTTATCGAGGTGGCAGAGGGCCTTCTAGTGGTTGACGAGGCCATGTGCTTTGTTCAAGCGGGTTCGTGGATGAGCGAGCCCGAGCAGCTGGAATATGGCTACGAAATCTGTGCCCGATACCATTTGAATCATCTGTCGACAGGCGATTATATCGAGATGGGGCAGAGGTATACCGTTGCCGACTTGATTGCCTATTGCAATGAGAACCGATCTCGTCAGGGGGCTGTACGCGCGGCCGCCGTGCTCAAGCGCGTGCACGATGGCGCGCGGTCGCCCATGGAGACGGCCACCGCAATCATGGTCGTAGCAAAACGTTCCCAGGGAGGGCTGGGATGCGCCAAGATCGAGCTCAACCATCGGGTCGATGTTCCCGACGAGTTCAAGTATCTCGCAAAGGCCGGGTATTTCGAGATCGACGTATATGCGCCTGCGAGCGGTACAGGGATTGAATACAACGGCTCGGACCATCTTGATAAACAGCGCAGCGCGTCGGATGCGGAGCGTATGGCCGTGCTGAGCGCGCTGGGCTTTAGGATGATCGTCCTCACCGGGACTCAGTTTGCCCACCAGCTGCAATTGCACCGGGCGATGAACGCTATCGCGCTCGCTATGGGCCTCAAGTGCGACCGAAGCGAAGCGTTTCAGAAGCGGCAGAACGACCTGCGAGAATTCGTGATTCGTCACTGGGACGGTGGCCTTTAGGGGTGCTTTGGTCCTTCTACGGGGTACCGTGGGCAGGCAAACCATCACAACATTCGACGTTTCTTGCCAAAAGCGGGAAAAGGATCGAATGTTGTGATGGTTTGTATGCTGAGGATGGGCTTGGTTAGTTCGTTTTGCTCGAAGCGGCCCGTCCTGTCGTACGGGTGTCGGCATGATTCTCTCGTGGGGTATTATGTTTTCCGAAGAATAAAACGCCGCGCGAGGGGAGGGCTGCGTGGACGGGCACGTGCAACATGACGGCTTTGGCCGCGATATCAACTACCTGCGCATTGCCGTTACCGACAAGTGCAATTTCCGCTGCATTTACTGCATGCCGGCCGATGGCGTGGCGCCCCGTGCACACGACGAGCTGCTCAGCGCCGAGGAAATCGCCCGCTTTGTGCGCTTGGTAGCGGGGGAGGGCATTCGCCGCGTACGCCTGACGGGCGGCGAGCCGCTGGTCAGTCGCCGTATCATCCCGCTCATTCGCGACATTCGTGCGATTCCGCAGATCGAGGACATCTCGCTCACCACCAATGGCGCCCTGCTACCCAAGCTGGCGCCGCAGCTCAAAGATGCGGGGCTTAACCGCGTCAACATTTCGCTCGACACACTCGATCCCTCGCTGTTTGGAAAGATCACGCGCCTGGGTCGACTCGAGCAGACCATGGCTGGCATCGATGCGGCGCTGGCTTGGGGCTTTGAGCCCGTTAAGGTCAACTGCGTTATTGTGCGCCGGCTCAACCAAGACGTGGCGGCCCTCGCGCGCATGACCGTCGACCGCCCTATCCACCTGCGCTTTATCGAATACATGCCCATTGGCGACGAACACACGAGCTCGCATTGCGCTGTGGACCCGCATGCGCCCGCGCTCAATCCCGAGCTGTGGGACGCGAGCGATACCGTGCCGAGCGACGAGCTGCGGGCGCGCATCAATGCCGGGGCCGCCGCGACGGGACTTGGCGAGCTCGAGCCGCTCGACATCAACGACGCTCCTGCCGGCGCGGGTCCTGCGCGCTATTGGCACTTTCCGGGCGCGGCGGGAACGGTCGGCTTTATCAGCGCCATGTCCAATCATTTTTGCGCGAACTGCAACCGTCTGCGCCTGACGGCCGATGGCAACGTGCGTCCGTGCCTGTTCAGCGATGCCGAGTATTCGGTGCGCGACGCCCTGCGCCGTGGTGATGATATGCAGGTACTTTCGATTTGGCGCGATGCCGTGGCCCACAAACCGCAGGAACACGCGATAATTGAGGGCACGCAACGATTTATGTCCCAAATCGGAGGATGATCATATGGCCAAGAGCAGGTACGCCGATGCCACCAAGGCCGCTCGCAGGGCCGCGATGTCTGCCCACAAAGCCACGGCTACTGACAGCGACGCCGATGCGTCCGCGCAGCCGACTGCCAGTGCTGCCACCGAGCCCGCCCGCGACGCCCGTCGCGACGAGCTGACGCACGTGGACGCCAAGGGCGAGGTACGCATGGTCGACGTGTCCGACAAGGCCGAGACCCATCGCATTGCCATCGCCGAGGGCACCATCCTCATGCATCCCGAGACGCAGGCCATGGTGCTGCAGGACCGCGCCAAAAAGGGCGACGTGCTTGCTTGCGCGCGCGTGGCGGGCATCATGGCCATCAAACGCACGAGCGACATCATCCCCATGTGCCATCCGTTGCTCATTACCAAGAGCAAGTGCGATATTGCGCCCATCGCTCCGGCGGGGACGCCTGTCGATGACGTGCCCGAGGGCTGGGCGCCGGCGCGCGCGGACGGGCAGGTTGGCTTTCACGTGCTGGTTACGGCCGGCGTGACGGGCAAGACGGGTATCGAGATGGAGGCGTTGACCGGCGCGAGCGCCGCGTGCCTGACCATCTATGACATGTGCAAGGCGGTCGATCGCGGTATGGAGATCGTCGACGTGCGCCTGCTGCACAAGGAGGGCGGCCGCTCGGGCGTGTGGGATCGTGCAGAGCGTCAGACCGCTGCTGCTGAGGCCGTGGCCGCTGACGGTGTTGCACCCGCGAGCGCACCCGTCGCCGTCGCACCCGCAGCTCCGACACCGGCCGTCCCCGCGATCGCGTTTATCGGCTACCAAAACTCGGGCAAGACCACACTTGTCGAGAAGGTTATCGCCGAGCTCACCCGCCGCGGCCTGCGCGTGGGTTCGCTCAAGCATCATGGGCACCACGGCTTTGATATCGATGTGCCCGCTAAGGATACGTGGCGCCATCATCAGGCCGGATCCAAGCACGTGGGACTCATCTGCGCCACGCGCTGGGCGGAGTACGCCGACACGCGCGAGGAGGACGAGATGCCCGCTCGCGAGCTGCTGTCGCGTTACAACGATGTCGACGTGGTGATCATCGAGGGCTACAAGACCGAGGGCTTCGACAACATCGTGGTTGCGCGCTCTGGCGTGGATCGCCTGCGCGGCAAGAGCTCGCTCGATCTGGTCGACGGCCGCACGCTGGCCCTTGCCTGCAACGAGGCCCTGGCGCGTCAGGCTTTTGACGCTGGCTTTGCGACCCGAGCCATCAACATCAACGACGCCCGAGCCATCTGCGACCTGATCCAAGACCATCTGGCCTAAAACCTGCCAAAAAGGGACAGGTTTATTTTGGCAGGTTTATCTGGGCAAACGTCATTTCCACCACAAAGGGGCCAGGCACCTTTGTGGTGGATTTTGCTTTGGTAGATGTGTGGGGCATGCCTTACAATCTACCAAGTAGTTCATGACGGGCGAAAAACGGAGAGAAGGGGCTTGATGCGTCCTTAGTGTTTCTTGCGAATAGATTGATTTGACAGACGGTGGCGAATGCCCACCGCCCGTATTCGTATGAAACAAGGAGTCTCCATGCTCGCCTCTCTTTTCTCAAAGCCTCAATCATCGCTGTCCATGCAGGCCAAGCGCCTGGTGGCGATGCGCTTTCTCATCTACACCGGCTTCCAGACCAGCTACTTTATCGGCGTCATCGGGACGCTCACCTATGCGGACGGCGCTTCGGTCGTCGCGACATCGCTGGCCGTCCTGTTTATGAATGTATTCGTGATCATGGGATCCTTTGCGGGTGGCGCGGCGCTCGACGCCTGGGGTCCGCGCCGCCATTTCTTGCTGAGCATCATCGGCGCTCTCGCAACTGGCGCGGCGATCCTCGTTTTTGGCAGCGCGACCGGAACAGTCCTTGCCGGCGCGGTGCTCCTGGGCTTTGTGATGGGATTCGCCCAGCCCATCGCCACGTCCTATCCGGCGTATCTCACCGACGACCCCGTTGAGCTCAAAGACATCAACTCCGCCATCGCCATGCTCTCAAACGTGAGTATCATCGTTGGCCCCACGCTGGGCGGCTTTGTCGCGGCGGCTGCGTCGTCGCGCGCGGTGTTCGTGCTCATGATGATTTTTACCGTACTGGCGCTCGTCGCCGGTTGGGGCTTTAGGCCGCAGACCAGCCATGTCGCCGGAGATGCGGATGCCGATTCGGCAGAGGAAGGGGAGCGTGCGGGACAAAGCTCCAACCCCAGCACATCCACCCGCGCCACCTTCGCAGCCAGCATCAAGACAGTCTTCACCAACAGCGTCCTCGCGCTACTTTTCTGCATCATTTTTCTTTCGAACTTTGGCTACGGGGCCTTCGATCCGCTCGAGTCGTTTTTCTATCGCGATGTCCTACGCGTCGGCGTTGAGTGGATGGGCTGGCTCTCGTCGGCCTCGGGCGTGGGCGCGGTGCTGGGCGCCGTGGTCGCGCTCCGCTTGCCGCCGCACCTGGTCAACCTTAAAACGCTGCTCGTGGCGCTTATGTCTGTGGGTCTGGGAAGCCTGCTCTATGTGGGGACACCGTACGTGGGTGTGGCCTTTGTCGGCCAGGTCGCC
>USBA01000104.1 GCA_900552735.1 uncultured Collinsella sp.
TGCCGAGCGCAAGCTTTTTCCCTGTTTTGCCGGCTCGGCGCTCAAGGACCAAGGCGTGGACGAGCTGCTGGATGGCATATGCGCGCTGATGCGTGAACAGGCGTGGCTCCCGGAGTTTGCCGCGCGCGTCTATCGTGTCAGCCGCGGGGATCGCGGCGAGCGCTTGGCTTGGGTTAAAGTGACCGGCGGCACGCTGCATGCCAAGCAGGTGATTGGCGGACGTTCCGGTGCCGAGGCATGGGAGCAAAAGATCGACCAGGTGCGCATCTATAACGGCGAGAAATACGAGCTTGCCCAGGAAGTTGCCGCTGGCGGCATCTGCGCCGTGACGGGTCTTGCGCACGTTCGCCCAGGGGACGCGTCCATACGGTGTTCAAAGCGTTGACTGAGTTGGCGGACGAAGATCCCATGCTCGGCGTAAGCTGGAACACGCATCTTGAGCAGATTCATTTACAGCTGATGGGCGCCGTGCAACTCGAGGTCGTGCAGCGGGTGTTGGCCGATCGTTTTGGCCTTCCGGTTGCGTTTGAGTCTGGCGGCATTCTCTATAAGGAGACTATTTCGCAGCCGGTCGAGGGCGTGGGCCACTTTGAGCCGCTGCGCCACTATGCCGAGGTGCATCTGCGCCTGGAGCCGTTGCCGGCGGGTTCGGGTGTGCAGTTTGGCACCGTGACCTCGACCGACGAGCTCGATCTTAACTGGCAGCGTTTGGCGCTCACCAACGCTATGGAGCGCGATCACCTGGGCGTGCTGACCGGCTCGCCCATCACCGATGTGCGCATTACGCTCACGGGCGGCCGTGCGCATGCCAAGCACACCGAGGGCGGCGATTTTCGCCAGGCCACGTATCGCGCGATTCGCCAGGGGCTCATGCAGGCGCGTGAGGCCGGCGCGGCGGTGCTGTTGGAGCCGTGGTATCGCTTTGAGCTCGAGGTGCCGGGGGAGTGCGTGGGCCGGGCGCTCTCGGATGCCACGCGCATGGGTGCCGAGTACGAGCCGCCGACGATGGCGGGCGACCGGGCGAAGCTAGTGGGTCGCGTGCCGGCATCCGAGGTGCAGGATTACGCGCTGGAGGTGGCTGCCTACACGAGCGGTTGCGGACATCTGTACCTGGAGTTCGCCGGCTATGCGGCTTGCCATGATGCCGAGCGCGTCATCGAGACGGCCGTCTATGAGCCCGAGGCCGATCTGCCCAACACGCCCGACTCGGTCTTTTGCTCTCACGGCGCTGGCTACACGGTCAAATGGTACGACGTGCCCGCCGCGGCGCACGTAAAGATCGATCCCGCCACCTTCCGCCCCTGGCGAGCGGCAGACGCGGAGTTCTTCTGCCATAGGTGATAGAAGGGCGGTCCCTTTGTCACCCGCTGTTGGTATAACTCGGTATAAGTTGGTATAACTATAGGCAGCGTTTGCCAATCCGAGGAGGCCGACATGAATCCAAATCCCTTTAAGCCCACTGCCGGCAAGCGGCCTCCGATACTCATCGGTCGCGAGTCGGTCATCGAAGATTTTGCGGAAGGGCTCGATAACGGCGCCGGTGCCCCCGGAAGGCTCATGCTCATTACGGGAAACCGCGGCTGCGGCAAGACGGTTCTCCTGCGGGAGCTGCAACGTCTAGCCAGCGAGCGCGGATGGGCGGTTGTCTCCGATTCCGCTTCGCTTGGTTTGTGCGACCGCTTGGCCGACGCGCTTCGCTCGAATAAACCCGTTGTGACGTCAATGGGGTTCGGGCCGTCATTTGGCCGGATGTCGGTCGAGGCGGCGCGGGCAAAAGGCGAGACGTTGCGCGGGCTGGTCAACGAGCGCCTCAAGAAGCTCGGTCCAGGCAAGGGCATACTGTTTACGATTGACGAAGCGCAATCTGCGTCTATCGAGGAACTGGCGGCGCTGGCCGTTCTCTATCAGCAGGTGCTCGGAGATCAGGATGCCACGGGCTTGCCCGATAGCGACCAGCGCGGTCTTGCGCTGGTGTTCGCCGGCTTACCCAGTATGATTGACAATCTGCTCGAAGAGCCGAGCGTGACGTTTTTGCGACGTGCCCAGCAGCGTACACTGGGGGCGATTTCTTTGCCCAAGGTACGTGATTCATATATCCAGACGGTCAAAGGCGCTGGCCTTTGCGTTGATGCGGAGACGGCGGACCTTGCGGCGCGCAAGAGCATGGGGCATCCCTATATGGTTCAGCTGGTGGGATATTACATGTGGAGGTCTGCCGTCCGGCGTGACTCGCGGGTCATTGAAGAGCGCGATGTTGAGGCTGGGCACGTCGATGCCGTCTCCGAGTTCTATGAAGCGGTCGACGCGCCCCTGTATTACGGGCTGCGCAGCCCGCAGCGCCTCTTTATCGAGGCCATGGCGGCTGACGGGGGCAAGCCGACGCGCATGGCGGACATCATTGAGCGTTGCGACCGCACCCAAAGCTGGGCGAGTAAATATCGCGCAAGCCTGATTCGCGAGCGTGTCATCGAGGCCGCCGGATACGGCCTCGTCCGGTTTACCGTGCCCATGCTGGGCGCGTACATTCGCGATCGAGTTATATGGCATGAGTAGGGTGATAAAGGTGACGGAACAGAAGATGAGCCCGCAGGCTATCGAGGTGCGTGGCGCACGTGTCCATAACCTCAAGGACATCGATATCGATATCCCGCTGGGAAGGCTCGTGGGTATTGCCGGCGTGTCGGGCTCGGGCAAGAGTTCGCTGGCGTTGGGAGTTCTTTATGCCGAGGGCTCGCGCCGCTATCTGGAGGCGCTCAGCACCTATACCCGCCGTCGTCTGACGCAGGCCGAGCACGCCCAGGTGGACGAGGTACTGCACGTGCCGGCGGCGCTCGCATTGCATCAGCGCCCGAGCGTGCCGGGCGTGCGTTCCACCTTTGGCACCATGACCGAGCTCAACAATAGCCTGCGCCTGCTCTTTAGCCGCTGCGCCCATCACGTGTGCCCGCATTGCGGGGCGCGTGTGGAGCCGAGCCTTAACGTGGCTGCGGGCCTGTCGCTCACGTGTCCGACATGCGGCCGCGAGTTCTACGCGCCGAGTGCCGAGGATTTGGCTTTCAATAGCGGCGGTGCGTGCCCTACCTGCGGCGGCACCGGTGTCATGCGCGAGGTAGACGAGGCGAGCCTGGTGCCCGACGAGTCAAAGACCATCAACGAGGGTGCGGTGCTTCCCTGGGGCACGCTCATGTGGGACCTGATGAAGCAGGTGGCCGGCGAGATGGGCGTGCGCACCGACGTGCCGTTTAACCAGCTCACGCCTCAAGAGCGCGACATCGTGTTTCACGGCCCGGCGGTTAAGAAGCATATTCTCTACGTTCCCAAAAACGGCGAGGGCGCCACGCCGCTCGACTTTACCTATTACAACGCCGTCTATACCGTCGAGAATGCGCTCGCCAAGGTTAAGGACGACAAGGGCCTCAAACGCGTTGCACGCTTTTTGCGCGAGGGGCCATGCCGTGACTGCGGCGGCATGCGTCTCTCCGAGGCTGCGCGCCAGCCCCAGGTGCGCGGTATCAATCTGGCACAGGCGGCGGCCATGACGCTTGGTGATGCGATTGAGTGGGTGCGCGGGGTGCCCGCGTCCTTGCCGCCCGAGATGCAGCCCATGGCGACGGATATCTGCGATTCGTTTTTGGGCGCGGCCCGTCGTCTGGTCGACCTGGGTCTCGATTACCTTTCGCTCGATCGCGCCGGTGCCACGCTCTCCACGGGTGAGCGCCAGCGCGTGCAGCTTGCCCGCGTGGTGCGCAACCGATCGACGGGCGTGCTGTATGTGCTGGACGAGCCCTCGATCGGCTTGCATCCTGCCAATGTCGACGGTTTGGTAGGCGTGATGCGCGATCTGGTGGGCGACGGCAACACCGTGGTTGTTGTCGACCACGATACACGTGTGCTGGCGGAGGCTGATTATCTGGTCGAGATGGGGCCCGTTGCCGGAGCGGGCGGCGGCAGTGTAATCGCTGCGGGCACGGTGGACGAGGTCGAACAATCGCAGGGCAGCCGTATCGCGCCGTTTTTGCGCGCCGAGCCCAAGCGCTTGCGTCCGCAGGTGACTGACGACGAAATGTTCGACCAGGGCCATATCCGCATGGCGACCGATGCCATCCATACCGTCAAACCGCTCGAAGTCGATATACCGCGCGGTCGCCTTGTCGCGGTGACGGGCGTTTCGGGTTCGGGCAAGACGACGTTGGTGCTCGAGACACTTATCCCGGCACTCAAGGCGCAGGCAGCCGGCGAGCGCCTGCCAAGACACGTGCGTTGGGTTGATGCCGAAGGCATTGCTCGCGCAAACCTGATTGATGCTACGCCCATCGGCGCCAACGTGCGCTCGACGGTCGCAACCTATGCCGACATCCATGATGAGCTGCGCCGTGCCTTTGCCCGTACGCCAGAGGCCAAGGCAGCCGGCTACAAGGCGGGCGCCTTTAGCTACAACACCGGCGCCTTGCGCTGCCCTACGTGCGATGGCACGGGCTCGATATCGCTCGACGTGCAGTTTTTGCCCGATGTCGAGATCGTCTGCCCAGCATGCCGCGGCTCGCGTTATGCAGACGCGGCTTCGCATATCCATCGCGAGGGCAAGGATGGGAGTCTGCTTACGTTGCCGCAGCTCATGGACATGAGTGTGGACGAGGCCATCGACGCCACGGTGGGGCTCAAGAAAGTTCAGACGCGCTTGCAGACCTTGCACGACCTTGGCTTGGGCTATCTTACGCTCGGTGAGCCCACACCGGCGCTTTCGGGCGGCGAGGCGCAGCGCCTTAAGCTCGCGAGCGAGATGGGCCGCGTGCAGGATGATGCCGTATTCGTATTTGACGAGCCCACGATCGGTCTGCATCCGCTCGATGTTCAGGTGTTGCTGAACGTGTTTGACGGCCTCGTTGCCAAGGGTGCCACGGTCATCGTAATCGAGCACGATCTCGACCTTATCCGTAACGCCGATTACGTGATCGACATGGGCCCGGGCGGTGGCGATGCGGGCGGGCAAATCGTCTGCGCCGGCACGCCGAGCGACATCGCGGCCTGCTCCGCAAGCATCACTGGCCGCTACCTATAACCGAATGTGACAAAGGGACTGCCCCTTTGCCACATTCGCCGTCTATTTCACGCATTGAGCCGCGAGATAATCGCGGAAGAATGGCAATTCAAAAGCGACGATTCCGCGCCCGCGTTCTCCAATGATGCCGGCATCTATCATGCGGCGTCGGTAGCGGGAGACCTGCTGCGGCGAACGCTTAAGGCGCTCGATAAGGTTGGCGGTGGTGGACTCTTCCTCGTCATCGAGCATGGCGATGAGGAATCGCTTGTCCTCTGCAGTGAGTTCCCGATAGGTTGCCGCGAGGATTCGGTCGTCCATCTCGTCGCGCGCGATTTTGATTCCCAGGTCAAAGTCGCGTGACGAGATTTCCTTCGAATCGCTTGTGAGATCCCAGGCACGGTAGCCTACGAGTTGCAATAGGAAGGGAAAACCAGAGATCGAGCGAACGGCTCTATCGATTCCCTCAGCATCTGCCAGGCGATCGTTTTCCTGAATTGTGCGAATCAAGGCCTCGCGCACGTCATAGTCGGCAATGCGACCCAGATGATATTGTTGGGCGCGGCGAAGGAACGAGACCGTCTTGTGGTTCAGTAGCGTCGATACGTTGTTGGGTAGTCCCGCCATGAGCAGCGCGACGCGTTTCCCATCGGTCACAAAGTGCTGATACGTCGCTGCGAGCTGAATCATCTCGTCGAGTGTCGGGTCCACCTCGTCAACCGTAACGAGCAGACCGGTGCCAGCCTCGTTGAGCTGGTCGATGATGTCGCTCATGCGATAACGCCAGGTTGAGGCATCGTGAACGCGATTGACCTCGATGCTGCCGAGCGGTGCAATTCCGAGACCGGTGACTTCGAAGTGGCTGGACGGGTCGATGAGATGGGCTGCGGCACGTTTCGCCCCGAACTCGATTTCCTCAAGCATTCCCGGGAGCGCGGTCGTCTTTACGGCTATCCAGCCGTGGGATTCCGCCCTTGTCGCGAGCGACGACATGAGAGCGGTTTTACCGGTTCCACGTGCGCCTGAGAAGATCGATGTCAATTCTGGGCGCCTGCGCTGGCTCAAGAAGGCACGGTCCAAATCCCGAATAATCTGTTGTCTGCCAGCGAGATGGGCAGGAACCTCACCAAAACTGGGGGTAAACGGGTTCTCGAGATATTCCACAAGGCTCTCCTTTCACACCGCCGTTTAACTTCATTTTACTTTAGTTAATTCTGATTAAAAGTGAGGGCTCTTTATCTAGAGCATCAATTAGGCGTGTGCGCCATCGGCGCGGCGCTTGAATGTGACAAAGGGACAGTTCCTTTGTCACATTCCCGGAAAGCCTGTTTGGCGCAGGGCTTCGTAGAGGACGATGGCGGCGCTGTTGGAGAGGTTGAGAGCGCTGATGCGGTAGTCGTTCGGGTCGACGAAGTTGCCGCAGATATCCTGTCGAAGGATGGCTTCGTGGCTGTCCTCGGTATGCCCGAGCGACTCCTCGTGGGCCTCCCAGGCGTCGGCGTTTTCGAGCGAGTCGCAATCGCGCAACATGGGGATGCGCTCGCAGCGCTCGGGCGCCGCGGCAAGCAGTGGCTCGGGAATCCCCGAGCTCTCGCTGC
>USBA01000105.1 GCA_900552735.1 uncultured Collinsella sp.
CCAAGTTGTAGCTAGCTGGGCAGCGCCGTTGCTTGGATTAAGGGGTCAACGCCTTAGCGGCGGCGACCCCTTTTTCGTTGCATCGAACGTTGCTTGAGTGCCTCGGAAAGTCCGATGAGCGCCGTGAGGAGCGAGACCAAAGCGGTCAGGAGCTTCACGAAATTAATCAAATCGGCCATGGGCATCACCTCCCATCAAATGGAGGGCGCTGCCCGGCACATGGAACTGCCGCCAACGATACCGATTCTATCAAACCGCAGTTAGTTTTGCGAATGTTTGTTCGTGTTCAGCTTAGAAAAGCGGCCGTGCTATTCATCACAAGGGCAAGCATCATATTCTGCATGGCAATCCTTTCAACACGCAGTCACCCATGCACCAGTGGCGTTTCCAAAAATATGTTTGACGCGAGATTCATATCAGACCCGTTAATGGGACCACAAAGCACAACCTCTGATGGATGCTAACGGCAACGACCGAATTGGAGGTTGCTATGGACATCTTGGATTTCGTCGACTCCCGGGACATTCGGGAGCACCTGCGCAGTATCGACTTCCAGCCCAGCACCATCGAGGCCGCCTATCTGGTTTGGTTTTCGAAGACCGCCACGCTCGATCAGAAATGCGAAGCTTGGCAGGAGATCGCCCGAACCATGCCCAATTGTTCGCTGGAGGCAACCCATGCCGGTCTTGGAAGGCCGGCCATCCCCGATTTCCATGCTTTTTTGCGCTGGACAATCGATTACAACAAGCGGTGCGTCGATGCGTTTGCGAGTGGTACGGGCTACGTTTATCAGTATGAAGAGGAGATTGTGCCCGACGGGCAACTTTGTGGGGCCTTCGGCGCGCCATTCAGCTGTTATGAGAAATGTGCCGAGGCGTTGCGCGGTGATGATGAACTGGCGAGCCGTCCAGAGGCACGCGTACGCATCACCCGGTGCCCGCTCGATGCCGACGAAGAACATCACCGGGAAGATTGGCTCATGGTAAACAGCAAAGGCGAGGCCCTTGCCGTATATTGCCCTTCAGCCGGCCCCGTTGAGAACGATTGGGAGATCGCATTCGAGTTCATCTGGGTCGATATCCCCACGCCGTTCCACACCGGCGATATCGTCTGGACGCCGCAAGGCAGTGCCCGTGAGCCGTTCACGTTGTTCGATCTGCCCACGTGGGACCGGACAAAGCTTGAGGCAGAGCTTCGGCAGGCAGACCGTTCTGACGAATGGCTTGATCATGTGCAGCAGCGCCTCGAGCACTATCGCCATGCAGGGGATATCAGCAACATGCGTGCCACTGGTTGCTCGATTACCTACAACGAGACGTTTCCCCTCTACATCGGCGAGCCAGACCCGCTTTACCTGAATCTTGAGTACTATCGCAAACCACTCGAAGACGAGCAGCGAATTTTAATCGCCGCCCAGGCCTACCTGCGCGGCGACCTGTATGTCGACTCACTCATCGCGTTTATCGACACCATAAGGATGGAGTCCAAGGCAAAGCGCAACCTGGAAGAGCTACGTCTAGATCAGGCACCGCTCAAGGAGAAGTATCCGCAGCTATTTGATTAGAGCCGCCATGTCCGAATCTACGAGAAGCCACACCGGCAACCCGGAGACTATCGTGCACGAAGAAATAATCAACCTGATCGACTCTCCGGAGCTGCAAGAGCATTTGCTGCATAATCCGCAGCTACTGAGTGGCGATCATTACGCGCAAATCATCGGTGGCGCGTCGATAGAAATCAACCGCAAACGGGAGATGCTCAGCAGGCTGGTTGCTGCCGAGCGCGGCTCGTCAAACGAAACCTTTGATTGGTACGGACCAGAAATTTGTATCGACTACATCGATGACTGCCTGAACGCGCTAAAGGCCGTCGACGGAAACAGGAAAGTGCTGCTTATTAGCGAAATTAGCTTTGTCGACAACGAAGTGGGATCCGCCATCACGCATGGCCCCTTCCCCGTAGCATCGTGGCAGGCCGCCCTTGCAGCAATGAAGGCATACGCAGACAAGTGGAGCGAAATGACAGACTTATCGTCCTCATACTGGATGATCGAGCTGTTCAACCTTGCCAACGACCCGAGCTGTTCATATCCATACGACGGCTTTCTACAGCCAGACTACACTTACTACGCAAACGCCTCCGGCGAAATCCAATACCTCTGTAGGGAGGAAGAGGGCGAATGCGGCGAAGCACTCGATTGCATTGTGGGTGGAATCTTTGGCCCGTGGTTCAAGGGGGCGTATGTCGGCCTGCCCACGCCGTACAAAAAGGGTGACATTCTTGAGATCGACTGCCGACCATGGACGCCAGGACCTTGCTATTGCCTGGTAGCAAACTCGAAATTGGATTGTCTGTATCTTGATGGCAATGGGCAGATCAGCTGTGGATCAATCCCCTACGGCAGCTGCTTTGCCGGATGGGTACATACGAACTTGATGCTGTCGCCCGTGTTCAGGGCGAAGAAAGTAACGCAGCCCCTGCCGGAAGCATGCGTGACCTTGCAAGCAATCGGGCTGAACCGGATAGACGACTTGCTAGAAGCGTGCGCCGACAACAAAGAGAAAGAGCCGATTTGGCTAGACATATATCGGCATCGCACTCGATAACGGAAGCTGGATGCATATCGGTACTCGAGGGGACGATCAACAGATGCGGCGGATTCAATCGAGATGAACGTCGACGCGGCGGCAACGCAGACTTTTCCGAATAGCGATCTTAACGATGACATTTGACCATCCCACCGCTCATCCGCCTAGATTGTCCGCACACCTTTGTTGCTCAACTATTTCACAAAGCCCACGTTCTAGTATTTGTTGTTAAAGCGGCCGCTAAAGACGGGAGCAAAATGGACACCGAAACGAAGTTCACATGGGTCGATACCTACACGGCAATCGCTCGAAAATTGCTGACTATGCGAAACGACGAAGAAACCCTTCTCGAAATCTGCAAGAACAATGCAAATACTGGAGACACAAACAGAATGGATCCATTCACGTTCATGTCTCTGTTCAACAGATCGATAAGCTACGATAGCCGCACCAAGGTAATCGAAAGCATTTTTGCCCGCCTCGATATTCACGGCGCAATTCCCACTGACTATGCCGGTGTACCCACCTCAAATAACAGGCGCTGGCGTTACATGGACGGAATAGACTCAAGCATTGAGGAGAAATGGGATTTCTTCGAAGAGGCAATGGCATACTCACCAGAAGACGAAGATCACGTCCAGTTCATCAATTTGTTCGATCGAGTATTGGCCCAAAAGAATATCGGCTTTGCAAACCTCTCCATGGCATTGTTCTGGTGCAGGCCCGACACGTTCATGCCTTTTGATCAACTAAGCAGAAATTATCTCGAAAGTGCTTACGGCATATTAGTAACGTCATCCAAACAAAATGGGACCGGTTATTTAGAGCTCCTTAACAAGGTGGGCCATCTGGGTAGGCCCCTTTACGAGATTTCGGCTGAAGCGTTTGACCATAAAGCCCCGAAGCGAGACGCTACATCTAATCCTGCCGAAGATTCAGAATTGCCTACGGACTCCAACGCCTCGCCAAGCAAAGACGGCAGCGCATACACTGACGACGACTTTTTAAATGACGTCTATCTTGACGCAAATGATCTCTCACAGCTCAAACGACTCCTTAAGGCAAAGCGAAATCTTATCCTCGACGGTGCTCCAGGAACAGGGAAGACGTTTTGCGCAAAAAGACTCGCTTGGAGCTTCATGGGCAAGCGAGACAACTCCAAGATAGAAACCGTTCAATTCCACCAAGGGACAACCTATGAGGACTTCGTCATTGGATACCGTCCAAATGATGCAGGCGGATTCGATATCAAAGCGGGCGTCTTCACCTCATTCTGTCAAAAAGCGGCAAGCGATCCCGACAGTGACTACTTCTTCCTAATCGACGAGATCAATCGAGCGAATATCTCAAAGGTGTTTGGAGAACTCTTGAGCCTTATAGAAGCCGGACATCGCGGCAATCCCACCAGTCTCGCTATCGATGGAAGGCCCTTTTTCGTACCAGACAATGTCTTCATTATCGGCACCATGAACACCGCTGATCGTAGCATTGCCCTTATCGACTATGCACTTCGCAGAAGGTTCGCTTTCTTTCGCATGACCCCAGCTCTCAATAACACCTCTTTCCTCAAAGATGCATCGAAATGTGCCGACAAAAGAATGCCCTCTCTCGTCAATGCGGTACGCTCGGTAAACATCGACATTGCCTCCGACCCCGCGCTCGGTGAAGGGTACGAGATTGGACATAGTTACCTCTGTCGCTCCGGCAAAGGGTGTGTTGACGACATCGTTAAATACGAACTCAACCCACTCATCCGTGAATATTGGTTCGATGATCGAGCCAAAGCGGATGCGGCAATAAGCGTCCTCGAAGGTGCCGTCAATGCCCAGAGCTGAAGAAAAGGTCATCGTTCGAAACATCTACTACATGATGGCCTATGCCTTCAAAGCCCTTGGTCTCGATGAATATGCGTCTATCGAGACCGAGGAGTTTGAGCACGTCGAAGACCTACTTGCGGCCATCCTCTCAATCGGCATCTCATCACGACTCAAACGTGGTCTGGAGCACGGTTATGCCGAGGTTTCCGAGGACTTTCTTGGTATTCGCGGGAAAATCGATATGGCTGGGACATCACAGCTGCGCTCCGCTGGGCGCCGAAGCATTAGGTGTACCAGCGACGAATGGACAGTCAATACTCAGATGAACAGGGTGCTTAAATGCGCAGTGGGCACCCTCGTTCGCTCTGGCGCAGTCGGCACCGAACGGAAAAACCTACTTAGAAGTTATTATCGGCAGCTCGATTCTATCGACAATATTCGACCTTCCTCTATCGACTGGGGAAGGCTCTCCTTTCACGGAGGAAACCGCGGTTATCGCCTTCTTATGGGAGTCTGTCATGCCGTAATTGAGAATAGCCTGCCGACACTTTATTCAGGTGATACCGCTTTTGGCAAATGGCGGGACAATCAGAAACTCTCCGCTCTCTTTGAACATTTTGTACTGGAGTATTATCGCGCCGAGCATCCCGATCTTAGGGCATCTGCCCATCGAGTGGCATCAGGATCGGACAACGCTCCAAAGATATTGCCGGCATTACTGACAGACGTCACTCTTGAAGGCCCCGGTCGAACCCTCATCATTGACTGCAAATGTTACGGGACTATTCTTCACCAGCACATGGAATCCGAAATTCTATCCCCAGCCCATCGCAATCAAATCTATTCCTACGTTGCCCATGAATCATGGTCGCGAAAAACAGGGGCGGTCGAGGGCATGCTTCTTTACGCTCTCACTGATAACGCGAGGTCAATGTGCGAAAGCTGGGATGAAACCGGCTATCGCTTCCACTGTCGGACACTCGATCTTGACACAGAGTTTTTAGGTATTCGCAAGCAACTCGATGACATCGCAGCTTTAGTCGAAGAATAGATGGCTGCTCGCTCATCATACCAAGCGGGGCGAGCAGCCTTATTGTTGCGCGCCGTTAAAGTAAGCCCCTCATGGCATGCCAGCGAGCATGTGAAATAAATATCTCTTGAAAACGGCCCGTGGTGCAGATGCGTCACGGGCCGGACTATTGTTTTCGGCTATGGACCTAGCCGAAAACTCACATGTAGATGGGATTTTCACCATCGGAACTCATGCGGCCCAGGGCATCTGCATTGCAGTGGGTCTCGGCGAATGCTGCTTCGTCCTCCCAGCCCTCTGCTGCAAAGCAACCTGCTAAGATCGCCGCCGTCGGGCTGAGCATGTTTCGCAGGTCGCGCAGGATTGCATTTACCGGACGGTTGTCGTCGAGCATTTCGAGTCCGTCGATTACGACTACGACGTCCTTTAGCACTGCCCTGTTCCACATTTGGTCGCCGAGCAACCAGCTCGTTAAAAGGTCCATGGTCATGTTGTCTTCGACAAAGATGCCCAAGTTGCGCTGCTTGAGGCGCATCGTTGCGCGGATTGCCTCAACCTGTTGCTCCTTAAGATCCGCCGGCAGCTTGACGCCCATCTCGGCACGAATAAGCCGGGCAATCGCATCCTCTTCACGCTCCCGAATCGGCACGTAAAGCACGGCGCACTGCTCACTCAGGCGCAGCACCGCGTGTGCCAGCACGTTCGAAACTTCTTCATGCGCGCCGCCAATCACGCTGAGCTTGCCCAACCCAATGCCGCCACCTAGGGCATCATCGACCGGCATACCGGTCTTCAACACACAAGGAGTTTCGAAAAGCGACGTCTCCATACCACGGTCGAGTCCAGAAGCCAGTCGATTGCGAAACCCGCTGAGGTCAAAGCCCTCGTCATCACGCTCTCCACGATTCCCGCCACACCGATTCGCGGACGGCGGCATCACGCCCGGGAAGCTCACCATCTCGCCCATGCTCACAGTGCGTCCAATTCGGTCGTCCCTGGAGTCCATCTTTCGCCTCATCGCAACCCTCCTAACGCCTACCGCGCTTACCAGTAGCCTTAAAATTCCAAATCGGCTTGAGTCGGTGAATGACATCAACCGTCGGGTCCATGAGCCTCAGTACATCATCCGCAGGCTTATACGCTTCGGGCGACT
>USBA01000106.1 GCA_900552735.1 uncultured Collinsella sp.
TGGACCAGGCATTTATCGGGGAAAAACGGGCATAAGCGACGGGCGCACTCGCGCGAGGCCGTCGTAAAGTCGGGACGGTTGACGCTGCGCCAACGAATGCCGAGCGAGTCGAGGTCGCCATCGGCCGACTGACACACGTACGCCATGATGACCGCGACCGCCGTAAGCGTGTCGGCAGGATCACGCTTAGTCGTAATTTCGACTTGGCTACGGCTCATGCGCTCAAGCTTGCGCAAGCATGGATAGTGGTCATAGCCCTTGAGGGCGCAAAACGATAAGCCTCCGTCCAGCTGATCGGCAAGTTTGGGCAGCTCATGATACATGAGCTGGTCGGCAAGATTATTCGATTTAGTCGCGATACCAACCGTGATGTTGTTGCGGCGTGCGGCCTCGGCAAAAGGCACCAGGTAAGCCATCGATTTGCCGACGCCCGTCCCCGCCTCAATCACGCGATGCGTTCCCGTAACGAGCGCGTCACGGACCTCGAGCGCCATCGCGATTTGCTCATCGCGCGGCTCGTACGTGGGATACATGCGATTGACTAGGCCACCGGGGGCATAATCCGCCTCGATCTCTTCACGGCTCGGCATCTTAAGGACCGGCAACTCGTCCGCATCAACGCGATCGTCTGCACGATCGGCCTTGAGCACGTCAGCACGAGCGGCGCTGAGCGAAAATATCGAACCCGGGTTCTGGCCGGCCAAAAAAGAAAAAATGGGGCGATAGGACCAAGGCACGTCCGCGTGCATGTCCGCCAAGCGCGCCATAAGGCCCGAAGGCAGGTCGGTAAGCGCAACCAACAGCACGCGCCACACACCGCACAGGGCATCAACGTCTGCGTTCGCGCGATGCGACACCGAATCGCACCCAAACAAGTCGGCCATAAAAGACAGCTTGTGCGAGGCCAAGCGCGGAAGTGCGATGCGCGACAGTGCCAGCGAATCGATCCAGATGTCGCTGACGTTGACACCGCCCTTGACCGACTCGATAAACGAACGGTCGAAGGTGGCGTTATGCGCAATCACCGGGCAGCCGCCGACAAAATCGGCGAGAGCGGCCACGGCATCGACGGCCGATGGGGCATCCACCACATCGGCGTTTGTAATGCTCGTGAGTTCGGTAATCTCGGCGGGAATCAGCTGCTTGGGGTGCACGAAGGTATCGAACCGGTCGACGATCTCGCGGCCCGAAAGACGGGCAGCCGAGATCTCAATCAGTTCATTGTCCTGCACCGAAAGACCCGTGGTTTCGGTATCGAGGACGATAACATCTTCCTCGATGAGACCAAACGATTGGGTTTTGGCACGCTCGGCAAGCGTGGCATAGGAATCGATGACAAACTGCGGCGTTCCCGACGAAACAGCGTCCTCGATTAGCATGCAACGCCCGCTCGACGAAGTCCCATACGAATCAGACTGTCACAGACCTGTGGGAACGTCATGTCATCGGTGTGGCGAATCTCATCCGGATACAGCGACGTATCGGTCATGCCGGGAATCGTGTTGGTCTCGAGGATGACGGGGCCATCCTCGCTCACGATAAAGTCGCTGCGCGAGATACCCAGGCAGCCGAGTGCCTTATGGGCAGCACAGGCGAGCTCCTGAGCACGAGCATAGTTCTCGGGCGAAATCTGCGCCGGAATGCGATGGATATCCGTGGGGTCCACATACTTCACGTCCAGATCGTAGAACTCGCAGTCCTCGGGCTTACGGATCTCAACAATCGGCAGGGCGCGCACGTCATCCTCGCCGTATACGCCGACGGTAATCTCGGTACCCTCGATGCACTTCTCGACCAGCACTTTGTCGCCGTACTCAAACGCCTTGGCGATTGCCGCGGGTAGCTCGGAGGGCTCATGGACCAGAGAGATGCCATAGCTGGAGCCGTTGACGGCGGGCTTTACAAAGCACCGCTCGCCACAAATCTCGACGATACGATCGATATCGACCTCGTCGCCCGCCTCAAGCGCCAGGCCGGGGGCAATGGGGATGCCCGCCTTGGCATACAGAAGCTTTGAAACCTCTTTATCGGCGCCACATGCGCTGGCGAGCACGCCTGACGCCGTGTAGGGGATACCCAGCGTCTCCATGGCCCCCTGCATGGCGCCATCCTCGCCGCCGGCGCCGTGCATGGCGATAAACGCCACGTCGAAGCCACCGGTCGCCATAGTCACCATAAAGCCATCGGCGGCGGTGTCGAGCAGCTCCACCGAGGTGTAGCCGGCCTCCTTCAGTGCCACCACGACATTCTTTCCAGAATTGAGCGAAATCTCGCGTTCGGCGGAATGGCCGCCCGCCAAGACCGCTACGTGCATGTTCTCTAGGCTTTTACCCGGCATGGGCAGACTCCTCCTCTATAATTCCTGCAGCTGATACCATATTGTAGCGATACCCTCTACGTTTCCCCAAAATCGAAAGGCTTCCATGAATCCCAGGACTAAATCTCAGGACATTCGCGACTTGAGCCAAAACGATATTCGCGAGCTCGTGGCCGAACTTGGCCAGCCCGCCTTCCGCGCAAAGCAGCTCATCGAATGGGTTTTTGAGAAGAACGTTTGTTCGTTTGATGACATGACCAACCTTCCCAAGGCCTTCCGCGAGCAGCTGAAGGAGGCATTTGCCTTCGACACGCCGACCGAGCTCGCCAAGCAGGTGTCTAAGGATGGCTCTCGTAAATACCTACTCGAGTACCACGACGGTATCTCCGTCGAGACCGTCGGCATGCCTCGTCGCAACAAGCTGTCTGTCTGCGTATCTACCCAAGCCGGCTGTGGTATGGGCTGCGCTTTTTGCGCTACCGGTCTGAACGGCCTCAAGCGCTCACTGACCGCTCAAGAGATCGTTGACCAGGTACTGCATGTTTCCAACGACTTTGGTGAGCGCGCGACGAGCGTCGTGTTCATGGGCCAGGGTGAGCCTTTCGCCAACTACGACGAGGTCCTCAAGGCACTGCGTATTCTTAATGACCCCGATGGAATCGGTATTGGAGCACGTCATCTCACTGTCTCCACCAGCGGCGTCATTCCTGGTATTCGCAAGTTTGCCGACATTCCCGAGCAGTTCACGCTCGCCGTCTCGCTGCACTCTGCCATTCAGTCCACGCGCAATAAGCTCATGCCGGGCGTTAAGAAGTACACGCTTTTGCGCCTTCACGAGGCCCTTCAGCTCTACACCGAAAAGACCGGCCGCCGTCCGACATACGAATACGCCATGATCGAGGGCGTCAATGACACCAACCCCGAGATGCAGGCGCTCTGCGACTTCTGCGAGGGCACGCTGTGCCACGTCAACCTGATCCAGCTCAACGATATCGAGGGCAGTCCTCTCAAACCGTCACCGATTCATAAGGTTGAAGACCTTCAGCGTCGTCTTGAGTCCCGTGGCATTGAGACCACGATCCGTAACTCTCGCGGCAACGATATCGACGCTGCTTGCGGCCAACTCAAGCAGCGCTTCAAGGTTCAGAAGAACGCGTAGGGGAGACCAACCTAAACGTTTCATGTGAAACATCGAACAGCCCCGGTTGCTTAATTGCAACCGGGGCTGTTTCATATCTATCGCTAATTCGCATCGAGCGATTGTTCAACAACTTTTTCGAAAGAAATAAGGGGTCCTTGTTCTGGCGTTCAGACAAGGACCCCTTAAAAAAGGCTAGTAATTGTTAGGTACCTAAAAGCCTACATTTTCCCATTGATGGTTAACCCAATCTTGATTAATCTTGGGATTCTTAGTTACCTGAGCTGTACGCATAGCGACATCCTCAGTCATAACATCCATTTTCTTTTTGGACGTATCGACGATATCTTGCGCTCCGCGAAGCAGACGACCACGCAATTCATCGTCTGTTGCGATCTTAAATCCCGCAAACGCACCAACCGCTACAGTTGCAGCCAAAGCAAGAGCAGTCAGAACTTTATTCTTCATCCTGATCTCCCTGGTCAAATTGAATCATCTCGCCAAGAATGCGAGACAGCTCTTCCTCATCCTTAAACTCGATCTCGATTTTATTCTTGCCGCGCGAGCTCTTGACGCGAACGTTCGTGTTAAACACCTGACGCAGAACGCGTGCAGCCTTCTTAAAAGACTGAGGCGTTGCAGGGCGAGGTGTTTTAGGCGTCTCTCCGGCAGAAAACAGTGGGGCAAGATTTTCTGTCGCACGGACAGACAATCCCTCTGCAACAACCTTCTCAGCAAGATTAATGCGCGCATCTTCATACGGAACCGCAAGAATTGCACGCGCATGACCAGCAGTCAGTTTGCCTTCGAAGATCATCTGCTGAACTACCTCTGGAAGATCAAGCAGGCGCAACGAATTGGTGATTGCGGAACGAGACTTGCTGACAGCCTTTGACAAGGCTTCTTGAGTCATACCGCTCGCATCGATGAGCTGTCGATATCCCTTTGCCTCTTCGACGGGGTTAAGGTCAGAGCGCTGAAGGTTTTCAATCAGTGCGAGTGCAAGCATCTGCTCATCATCAACATCTTTAATGATGACGGGGAGCTCCTCAAGACCCGCAAGTTTCGAAGCCTGATAACGGCGCTCACCCGCGATAATCTCATAGCCATTACCGTGCTTGCGCACAAGAAGCGGCTGAAGAACGCCATGCTCCTGAATTGACTCACTCAACTCTCGAAGCTCGGTCTCGTTGAAGTGAATTCGTGGCTGATTTGGGTTCGGAACGATGTCTTCGATTGGAAGCTTAGTTTCCGAAACGGCATTTGATGCTGACGCTGCAGATCCACCAGTCTCATATTCAGCTTCTGAGACCAGTGCATTGAGACCACGACCCAAGCCGCCGCGCTTCTTAGGACTAGGCACGCTTAATCACCTCTTTAGCAAGGTTCATATACGCCTTTGCGCCCTTGTTCTGTGGCGCATAGGTAATTACTGGCTCTCCGAACGAGGGTGCTTCTGAAATTTTAACTGTGCGTGGAATCAAGGTCTTGAATGCCTTGTCACCAAAATACGATTGAACCTCTTCCACAACCTGGTTCGAAAGCGATGTACGCGAATCGTACATAGTCATGAGCACGCCATAAGTATCAAGGCTCTTATTAAGGCGTGTTTTAACCATCTTCATCGATTCAAGCAGCTTTGTGACACCTTCGAGTGCGTAATATTCGCATTGAATAGGAATCAAAACACTGTCTGCTGCTGTTAACGCATTGATGGTCAGCAAACCAAGCGATGGCGGGCAATCGATGAATATAAAATCAAACTCATCCTGAACAGGCTCAAGCAGATCCTTTAAGCGAGTCTCACGGGCAATCGCACTGACAAGTTCGATTTCCGCACCCGCAAGCTGGATAGTTGCCGGGATTACAAATACCTTATTGCAATTTGTATCAAGAACGAGCGATTCCGCCGGAACATCGTTCAGCAATGCATCATAGATGCAGTGATCGAGTTCTTCTTTTTCGATTCCAAAACCACTCGTACTATTACCCTGCGGGTCAAAATCGACAATTAACGTCTTTCGGCCCAGTTCACCCAACGCTGCTGCAAGATTTACAGCCGTGGTGGACTTACCTACGCCGCCTTTTTGGTTGATGATAGCAATGACACGCGTGTCTTTTGCACTCTTAGAACGCTTAACGTCGCGAAATCCCACGGTCCCTCCTGGTGTATTTAAAGCTGTTGAATGGAGGATGTTTCACGTGAAACAATCCGATTCGGCATCGATTGTTATGTTTCACGTGAAACATAACAATCGACACTATCCATTATGTTTCACGTGAAACATCTAGGCAAGCGGATTCTTTTTTGCCATGCCATTAGCACGAGGAAGAGAAACCGAGGCATGACGAGTCTTTTTAAGGATAATAAATTCACGGTGACCCAGACCATTCGGCAAATCAAGGTCGTCCGTCATAAGCGTGGTAAAGCCGCATATCTTTGCAGCAGCAATACCAGATTGAAACTCTTCATCAGATGGATTCCCCTTCGTAATAACAAAGAGACCACCATCTTTTAGAAAAGGAGAAGCATATTCAACGAGAACCGGTAATGGTGCGAGCGCACGGGCGGTCACAACTGCAAATTGCTTCTTATGGGATCGAGCATATTCCTCAAGACGATCGTGAACGGCATAAGCATGCTTGAGTCTAAGCGCACTAACAAAGGAGTTAACAGCATCTACTTTCTTGCCAACGGAATCGATATAGGTAGCCTTTCGCCCACTTGCAATAGTCAACGGAATACCTGGAAATCCAGCACCGGTACCCATATCAAGCAAAGCACCTTCAGGAGCTTTATCAATATAGGGCAGTAAAACAAGTGAGTCCAGAATATGAAGGACGGCTGCATCATCAACATTCAGGATGCGCGTTAGATTAGTAGTCTTATTGGCCTCCAGAACAAGATCAAGATGCTTGATACAGACACGAAGGCTCTCGTCGGAGACCTTCAAAGAATAGTCTTTGCGATACGAAATAAGACGGCCCAGCATTTGGCTTGCCTGCTCATCAGTTAAAACAAACAAGACGACTCCTTTCTGACAAAAATCAGTGTATCGAGAACTTTTGACAAAAAAAGGGGACGTGGAAACCACGTCCCCT
>USBA01000107.1 GCA_900552735.1 uncultured Collinsella sp.
CTGGCCGCCTGCGAAGGCGCGGTGCTGCTCGTCGACGCCACCCAGGGCATCGAGGCGCAGACCCTGTCCAATCTGTATATGGCCATCGACCATGATCTGGCCATCATCCCCGTGCTCAACAAAATCGACCTGCCGTCCGCCGAGCCGGACAAGCACGCCGAGGAGATCGCAGGTCTGATCGGCTGCGAGCCGAGCGACGTGCTGCGCGTCTCCGGCAAAACCGGCGAAGGCGTGGCCGACCTGCTCGACCAGATCGTCATGGACGTGCCCGCCCCGCACGGCGACCCCGAGGCCCCCGCCCGCGCGCTGATCTTCGACTCCGTCTACGACTCCTACCGCGGCATCGTCACCTACATCCGTATGGAGGACGGCGAACTGCATGACCGCGAAAAGGTCCACATGATGGGCATTGGCATGACCCACGATCCCATCGAAATCGGCGTGATCAGCCCCGATATGACCCGCACCAAGGCGCTCGGCGCCGGCGAGGTACTGCTCGACCGCGTGGCGCGCTCGCTGGTGTTGGCACTCGACTGCGATGCCGAGCCGGTGGTGGTACTCACCAAGGCCGACCGCTGCGACGCCGATGAGCTCGAGCGCGATCTGGACCGTGTGCACCGCTTGGTGGGTCCGGACGTGCGCGTGATCGTGACGTCCTCTGCCGAGGGTCGTGGCCTGGATGAGGTGCGCGCCTGCGTGCCCGCCGGGAGCTGCGCCATGATCTTGGGTGAATCGGGTGCTGGCAAGTCGACGCTGCTCAACGCGCTGCTGGGTCACGATACGTTGGCGACCGGCGGCGTACGTGAGCGCGATGACCAGGGTCGCCACACCACGGTCGCGCGCGTGATGGTGGCGCTGCCGGGCGAAGCCGGCGTTATTGCTGACGCGCCGGGCCTGCGCAGTCTGCCGCTCGTGGGGCATGAGCGGGGCTTGGCACGCGCGTTTCCCGAGATCGTCGAGGCGTCGCGTGCGTGCCGGTTTGGCGACTGCACGCATACCCACGAACCGGGCTGCGCCGTTCGCGAGGCCGAGGATGCCGGGCAAATCGACAGCCTGCGCCTGGAGACGTTCCAAAACCTGGCGTCATCCATGCGTGTGAGTGCTCAGATGCTCGATCCCGATGTCCATCTGTAATTGAATCTACCTATGACAGCCGTCTCCCAATGGTACGGAAGGCGGCTTTTTTATTGCCGATGCGCCCCTAAACGTGCGTTTTGCTGACGTGCCGACCAAAACCTTGCCACGAGCTTGACGGGCCGGTCAGCTTTTGGTCGGCAATTGGTTTGACACTCAAAACCAAGATCGCGATCGCGTCGTTTTGCTGCTTGCCCGCTCGGACAATGGTGCTACGGGCATCCGCCCGGTGCTACCTTGAGAGGAGCGGTCGTGAACAAGAGCAAGCGCATCGCCATCAGTCTAATCGCGGGTGTGCTCGCCGCGCTGCTCTGCATGGTCTACGCATCGTCGATTCGCTCGCAGGCTGAGCAGGTCCAGGCCGAGACGCTGGCCAAGTATGGCGGCGATCGCGTCGAGGTGTGCGTCGCGGCGCGTGATATCGATGCGGGCGAGACCCTCGACGAGACCAATGTCATAACCCAGGAATGGCTGGCGAGCCTGCTGCCGCGCGATGCGGCGACCGAGCTGCGCCAGGTGCGCGGCGACGTGACGACCTCGCGCATCCCTAAAAATGCCGTGATTTGCGATGTCTACACCAAGGCCGAAACCCACACGCTCGAGGTGCCCAAAGGCAAGGTCGCCGTTTCGGTGGCGGTCGATGCCGAGCATTCGGTCGGGGGCGCCACGGGCGTGGGCAGCTACGTGGACGTGTACGTGCAAAAGGATGGCGTGACCGATCGGCTGTGCGGCGCGCGCGTAATCGATACCAGCGAAGATGCCGGCGCCACGCGTGAAGGCAAGATCGAATGGGTGACGCTGGCGGCCGACCCCGAAGACGTTAAGGAATTGCTGGGGGCCTCGGGCAAGGGGACGGTCAGTTTGACGATTCCCGCCACGGTGCGCGACAAAAAGAGCGGAGGCGACGAGTGATGAAAGCGATCTGGCTTGCATGCTGCGCGTGCGGTGATTACGGATTGCTGCAGCGGGAAGTCGAGGGCCGCGATGCGGGCGCGCAAGTGCTTCGCGTGGGCGATCTGGATGGGCTGGTGTCCATGGCACGGGCGTTTCCGTCGCGTCGCGGGGCGGCGATTATCGCGGCAGCCCTGTTCGATGCCGAAGACGTGCGAAAGACCGTTGCGCGCCTGACGGCCGAGGGCCGCGTGAGCCGCGTGGTCGTACTGATAGAGACGCTCGATCCTTCGGATATCGAGGGGCTGTTTCGCGCAGGGGCGACCGAGGTTATCGCTGCGCGTAGCATATGCGGCAACGGGCGCGCGGGCGAGGGAACGGTTGATTACGACCGGTGTATGACGATTGAGCCCGATGCTTTTGTTGATAGGGAACCCGGGGCGCCTCGCGCTACAAGAGGCCCGCGTGTTGATGATTATGGAAAAGCGGAAGCCGAGCATGGTCGGTGTCCCCGGGATCCCCCTGCATACGATGAAGTCGGAGAGCCGGTGCCGTATGGCGAGGATCTTTTGGATGCTGATATGGGATACGTGCATGGCGTGAGCCTGGTCGATGAGCTCGACGAGGTGGAGGGGCTTGCCGAGAGCGACAGCGTGCGTGTCGATGCGACCGTGAAGTCTCCAGACTCGGTCCCGCAGACCGAGCAACCTGCCATGCCGGCTTGGGCGCAGCATAGGAGCGCTGCCGGGGAGACGGGGACGTTGCCGTCCGTGCCCGCGTCGCCTGCCCCCGCGCCGCCGGCGGATGCCGCCGCTCCGTCGCATCGAGCTCCGGTTGTCTGCGCCGTCTCGGGTTCGGGCGGTTGCGGCAAGTCGACGATCGTCGCCGCCATGTCGCACGCGGCGTCGCTGCTGGGCCTGCGTGCTGCCGTGCTCGACTTGGACCTGATGTTTGGAAACCTCTACGACCTGTTGGGCGCCGATGCCCCGCATGACATGGCGACGCTTATCGAGCCATCGGCTGCGGGCGCACTCGCCGAATCGGACATCGTGGCCGCCTCGATGCGCGTGGCCCCGGGCGTCACGCTTTGGGGCCCGGTCGCCGCGCCCGAACAGGCCGAGCTCATGGCGCGTCCGGTGGAGCTGCTGCTTGACGTCTTGCGCCGCGAATCCGACGTGGTGCTTGTCGACACCTCGGTCTTTTGGGGTGACGCCGTGGCGGCCGCGGTGGCGGCAAGCGACCGCTGCCTGGTCGTGGGCGATCAATCGGTGTCATCTGCGACGTCCGCGGCACGCGTTATCGAACTGGCGAGCCGTGTGGGCGTGCCGCGTACGCGCATGAGCGCCGTATTCAACCGGTTTGGCACGCGCGGCGCCGACGAGGATGTCGCCATGCGCTTTGAGATTACCTGCGCGTTGAGCTCCAAGATTCGCATTGCCGACGGCGGGCAGGACTTGACGGCGCTCATGGCATTCGGCCGTGCTGACGAGGCGGTGGGCCAGACCAGCGCTTTTGCCACCAGCGTGCGCGAAGCCACGCGCGAGATGCTCGTGGAGCTGGGCTGCGCCGTCGGTCCCTGGAGTGACATGGTCACCGACCGCGCGACGCGCACCGAGCGCCCACGTATCCGTCTTCCCTGGTCGCGCGAGGGTGATTCGCGATGAGCTTGCAAACAAGGATTAAGGAAGCCGGTGCGGCCGCGGCGGCGGCGCCTGTTGATGCGGGGCGCCACCGTGCCGTCAAGCGCCGCACCAAGCGCGCCGTGATGGACCGCATGGGCTATGACGAGGTGGCGCGTATCAGCGCATACATCGATCCGGCGCGCGCCCGCTCGGAATTGCGTCCTGCGGTGGAGGCGGCGCTCAACGTGGAGGAGCCGGGCGACCTGGCGATGCCCGAGCGCGAGACCATCATCGACGAGATCTTGGACGACGTGGTGGGCCTGGGCCCGCTGCAGCCGCTCATCGAGGACGACACCGTCACCGAGATCATGGTCAACGGTTGCCGCTCGGCTTTCTTTGAACGCGGCGGCGTCTTATATCCCATCGAGCATGCATTTGAGGATGACGAGCAGATCCGCGTGCTCATCGACCGCATCATCTCGCCGCTGGGCAGGCGCATCGACGAGCGCAGCCCCATCGTCAACGCCCGCCTCAAGACGGGCTATCGCGTCAACGCGGTGATCCCGCCCGTGGCGATTGATGGACCAATCCTCACCATCCGCAAGTTCTCAGATCGCATCTGTTCGTTGGACGAGCTTGTGGGCCTGGGGTCGCTGCCGCTTTGGTATGCGCAACTGCTGTCCTGTGCGGTGTCGCTGCGTCAAGATCTGGCGGTTGCGGGTGGCACGGGATCGGGCAAGACCACGCTGCTCAACGCGCTGTCGTGCGAGATATCCACCGGCGAGCGCATCGTGACGATCGAGGACTCCGCCGAGCTCAAGTTTGCGCATCACCCGCATGTGGTTCGCCTGGAGGCGCGCGAGGCTTCAATTGAGGGCGAGGGCGCGGTGACAATCCGCGATCTGGTGACCAACGCCCTGCGCATGCGTCCCGACCGTATTGTGGTGGGTGAGGTGCGCGGTGCGGAATGTTGCGACATGCTGCAGGCCATGAACACCGGGCACGACGGATCGCTCACCACGCTTCATGCGGGCACCGAGCAGGAGACCGTGGTGCGTTTGACGCTGCTTGCGCGCTATGGCATCGATCTGCCGAGCGAGCTTATCGAGGAGCAGATTGCCATGGCGCTCGACGGCATCGTGATGTCCGAGCGTCATGCGGACGGCAGGCGTTTCGTGTCCTCCTATTCGGGGGTGCGACGCGGCACGTCAGGCGGCGTGGAGCTTGAGCGCTACGTGACGTTCGATGCCGCCGCGCGCACCTGGACGCTCGATCGCGAGCCTCCGTTTATCGCGGAGGGCCTGCGCTCGGGAACGCTCACACAAGAGGAGGTGGACGAATGGAGATCGTTGTGCCCCTCGTCGTAGGGGGCTTGACAGGGCTTTCTGCCGCGGTGGCGTGCGGGGCGGAGCCTCGTGTGTCGCGCGTGCCGCCGGCGGAACTAGTCAGTCATGCGCTTGAGTCGGTGGTCGAGAAGCTGCCGCGCGAGTTGGTAGAAAACGACCTGCTAAAAAAGATTGCCCGCTCCTGGGCGGCGCTGGTTCCAGCACATCGCCTTGGCCTTGTTATCGAGGATGACGAGGCGCGCCTGGCATGCTTGCTGCTATCGAGTGGTGTCTGCGGCATTGCCCTGACTGTCGTATCGCTGTCGCCCATCGGCTTTGTCCTGGGGCTGCTCGCACCGTTTGGCGTAGGCGCCGCTCGCGACACCTTCGACCGTCGCCGCGAGCAACACGATGTGGAAGAAGCCATGCCCGAGGCCTTTACGGCGCTCTCTATGTCGCTCGCCTCGGGTCATTCGCTGGCCCAGGGCATGAGGTTTGTGGGAACTCACGCGCAAGAGCCGGTGCATACCGAGTTTTTGCGCGTGGCGACGGCGATCGACTGCGGCGTCTCGGCGACTGATGCGTTGGATGACCTACTCGACCGTATCGATGCCCCCGGCCTTTCGCTTGTCACCTTGGCGCTTAAGGTGTCGCAGCGAACCGGTGCCCCGCTTGCCGACCTGTTGTCCGAGGCGTCGAGCATGGTGGGGGAGCGCATTGAGCTCAAGCGCCGCTTGGACGTCAAGACATCGCAGGCTCGTATGTCGGCACACATGGTCTCGGCGATGCCGGCGGGTATGTGCGCGGTGCTGGCGCTGCTTTCGGCCGACTTTCGCCGCGGCCTTGCGACGCCGGCGGGTGCCGGTGCCGTGGTACTGGGACTTGCCCTCAACGCCGTCGCCCTGGTGGTCATCCGACGCATTATGCGGGTTGAGCTATGAGCGCCCTGGTCGGGGTCGCGGCATGCCTGTGCGCGCTCAGCGTGTTTGTCGCGACGGGGCTCAATCGTGCGGACGCATGCAAGATCGCCCAGGTCTGCAAACGCGAGGCGCTGCTGGTTGTTGCGGCTGCCCGATCGGTGACCGATGTCCTGGTAGCACGGTTGAGGGGCATGCTCGGCACGGGTGGTACGGCGCAGGTGTCGCTTGGCGAGGTGTCCGAGATGATCGACGTGGTGCGTCTGGGGCTTTCGGCCGGCCTTTCGTTCGATGCGGCGCTTGAGGTTTTTTGCGCCAATCGCCGATCGACGTTGGCGCTCCGCCTTGAGCGAGCCTGCATGGCATGGCGTGTGGGCGTAGGGACGCGAGAGGATGAGCTTCTGGCGGCCGCGCGCGACCTGGATGTGCGGGCGCTCGAGACCTTTGCCATCACAGCGGGGCAGGCGCTTGCCCTCGGTGCCCCGCTTGCCGAGACGCTGGCGGCCCAAAGTCGCGAGATTCGCGCGGCCCATCGCGCCGCGGTCGAGCGCGAGATTGAGCGTGCGCCGGTCAAGCTGCTGATTCCCACCGGCACGCTCATCTTGCCGGCGTTGCTTCTGTCCATATTGGGCCCGCTGCTGGGAGC
>USBA01000108.1 GCA_900552735.1 uncultured Collinsella sp.
TAGCTGACACTCAGCAGGTACGCAATGATCAGAAAGAAGACCCATCCGACATTGGTCTTGCCATCGGCACGACGTTGCTCGCGAGAGCGGCAAAGCCAAATCGTCACGCCAATGGCCACAATCAACAGCACAAGTGCCGCTGCGGCCAGTCCAGCAAGCGCAAACATCACGCCAATGCTCACAGCAATAACCGGGAGCAGCAGCAAGCCGCACCCGCACCCACCAGGACTGTACACGGCAGTCTGTCGGCGTCGTTCCATCGTCACTCCAACCTCAACATCTTTGAGCGCTACAGCGCAACGGTCTGCTGAACGGGAACGATCTTATCCAGTTCCGGTTCGATGCGCCTCTTCTCTGCCTCGAGATCAAACGCCATCTGGGCTCGAAGCCAGTAGCCATCCATCAGGCCAAAGTAGCGGCAAAGGCGAAGGTCGGTGTCGGCCGTCACGCGACGCCTTCCCAAGATAATCTGCCCAATGCGTTGAGCCGGAATCCCGGTCTCCTTAGCAAGGCGATATTGAGAAATGCCCATAGGGGCAAGAAATTCCTCTTTGAGAAGCTCGCCAGGAGTCACCGGCGGCAGCAAATCAGACGCAGTCTCATCACTTGTGATAATCGACGATTTCGACATTCCAAGCCATCCCCTGTCTCCACTCAAAACAGACCCGATAGCGCTCATTGACACGGATACTATATTGACCGGCGCAATCGCCCTTCAACGCTTCAAGACGATTGCCTGGCGGAACGCGAAGATCATCAAGCGAAGCGCAGATCTGCAGTTGGCGAATCTTCCTCAAGGCGACCCGCTCAAAAGGAATGAACTTCCTAATCCGCACACCCATTGCAAAGCGTTCAGTGTCTTCATCTTTATATGATGCAATCATAGTATCGCCTTACGTTAATAACGTCAAACGTTTCTATAGAGCTACATCTCTATTATAGCGTACATCTGTTCGTATTTTCGAGAAAATGCGTCCCCGTCGACTAACAAAGCAAAAGCAATCGTTTGTAGACATCGAGGCCCTTGAGCAAAATTTCCTCATCAAAGAGCATGGTATCAGTGTGAAGAGCGCTCATCGCATAGGCTGGGCAGCCATCAGCGTCAATCGGGTTTTCTTGCGCCTCCGGCACGCCCGTGCCCAGCAGGAAGAACACGCCCGGCAGATGGCGCTGATAGAAGGCGAAGTCCTCGGCAATCAGCAAAGGCTCATCTACGAGCTGTAGCTCGGGCAAGGCGGGCGCGACATTGACAAACAACTCGGGGTCGTTGTCGACCGGCGGATAGCCCTCGGCAAAGTCAAGATCGTACGTGCAGCCCGTTGCAGCGCATGCCTCATCAAGCACGCGGCGCACGCACTCACGCGCACGGTCGAACATGTCGTCCGTAAACACACGCAGACTGCCGGCAACATGGGCCTCCCCCGCCACCGCATTGCAAACCGTACCGGCCTGCAGCAGACCAAACTTGCCGATACAGGGCTCGTCGGTGCCCAGCTCGTCCATCAGCTCGCGCTCGGCAACCAAAAACTTTGCTGCCGCCAGTGCCGCATCGTGCGACTCCTCGACCGGAACGCCATAGGTCTTAGCGATATGGATGCTCGTCCCGTGAATATGAATGTGTGTCTCACTCGAACGCGCCAGCAACGGACCGGAGCAGCTCGCCAACGTGCCGGCGGGCAGATCGGGCCACACGTGGAAGCCGAAGATGCGATCCGCCCCGTAGCGCTCGAACACGCCGCTCTCGCACACCGTCTTGGCACCACCGGTCGTTTCCTCGGCCGGCTGGAACACAAAGAGCACGTTGCGCTTAATGGCGCCCGGCCGCTCACGGATCGTACGGTCGACAAAGGTTGCCGCCGCAAGCGCCATGGCCATGTGTCCATCGTGGCCGCAAGCATGCATCTTGCCGGGATGGGTCGAAGCGAACGCTGCCCCCGTTGCCTCGGCAATGGGCAGCGCATCCATATCGGCGCGAATCGCCGTGGCATGCACGGCACCAACGCCAGCGTCGAAGAAAGCGCAGACGCAGCTGGGGCACGGGTGGGTCACCTCGCAAGCGAGCGGCGCCAACACGCCCTCGATATAGGCGATAGTCTGCGGAAGATCGAAATCGAGCTCCGGAATGCGATGGAGATCGCGGCGATAGCGACGGAGTTCTTGGAGCTCGGTCATAGAGGATCCCTTCGTGAGGCATATCTGTTGCAACTTATTGTGATACAGGATTGTGGCACACATGTTTCCAGCATATTGCTGCATTTTTTAAACGTTATATACGAATACTCTTGTTTGGTAAAGTGCAACGTGGTAGGGTCGTTACCACTTGATAGAGGCGCGGGCACGAAGAACCGCGGGCGAGCCGGCAGGCTTTGACCCCGTGGGGAGGCGAAACCCGCCGAACTGGGCTTTTCGGGCACGAACAACCTGGTGGGCCTGCGGGAAACACCCACAGGACTGTCTGCAGCAATGCGGGAGCGCTATCCGGACATTGGGTCCACGCTATGCGGATTCGATGCGCAGATGGCGCCGTCTGGATAGCGAGGTTTACGGGACATGGCATTGACCCCCAACGAGGCATATGCGGCCAAGCAGCCGTTTGTGGACAAGGAGACGCTCGAACATATCGTCGAGCAGTTCCCCACGCCGTTTCATCTATACGACGAGGCGGGCATCCGCCGCAACATGCAAGAAGTGCGCGACGCCTTCGCATGGAACCCGGGCTTTAAGGAATACTTTGCCGTCAAGGCCAATCCCAACCCGGCGCTCATTTCCATTCTCAACGAATACGGCTGCGGCTGCGATTGTTCAAGCTACACCGAGCTCATGATCGCCCGCTCGCTGGGCATCACGGGACACGACATCATGTTCTCGTCCAACGACACGCCGGCTGCCGACTTTGAGCTCGCCGACAAGCTGGGCGCCATCGTCAACTTTGACGACATCAGCCACATTGAGTTCTTTGAGCGTGTTGCGGGGCCCATCCCCAAGACGGTCAGCTGCCGCTTTAATCCAGGCGGCCTGTTCCAGCTCTCCAACGGCATCATGGATAACCCCGGCGACTCCAAATACGGCATGACCACCGAGCAACTCTTCGAGGCCTTCCGCATACTCAAAGCCAAGGGCGCCGAGGACTTTGGCATCCACGCATTCCTTGCCAGCAACACCGTCACCAACGACTACTACCCCAAGCTCGCGCGCATCCTCTTTGAGCTTGCCGTGCGCCTGGAGCGCGAGACCGGCGCACATGTTGCCTTCATCAATCTGTCCGGCGGCGTCGGCATCCCCTATCTACCCGAGCAGCAGGCCAACGACATTCACGCCATCGGCGAGGGGGTGCACGCGGCCTACGACGAGATCCTGGTTCCCGCCGGTATGGGCGATGTGGCCATCTGCACCGAAATGGGCCGCTTTATGATGGGCCCCTACGGCTGCCTGGTCACCAAGGCCATCCACGAGAAGCAGATCTACAAGGACTATATCGGTGTCGATGCAAGCGCCGTCGATCTGATCCGCCCTGCCATGTATGGCGCCTACCACCACATTACGGTGATGGGCCAGCCGGGTGGCGCCGGCAAGACCGCAGTACCCGTTACGGACACCTACGACATCACGGGCAATCTGTGCGAGAACAATGACAAGTTCGCCATCGACCGCGAGCTGCCGCATATCGACATGGGCGACCTGCTCGTGATTCACGACACCGGCGCGCATGGCTACTCCATGGGCTACAACTACAACGGGCGGCTGCGCTCCGCCGAGGTCCTGCTGCGCCCCGATGGCTCGGCCGACCTCATCCGCCGCGCCGAGCGCCCGGGCGATTATTTTGCCACGCTCGACGTGTTGCCGAACGGCCGAGAGCTGCTGGCCAAGTCGCGCGCCGAAAGTGCCCGCCGTCGCACCCAAGACGAGCGCCTGGCAGTCGCCGCCCAATGGAACAAACGCATCCAGATCGCGGACGCGAAGGAGAAGAACATGGACATCCGCAAACTCGAGGGCTCAATCGTCGCCCTCGTCACGCCGTTTAAAAAGGATGGCAGTGTCGACTTTGACGCACTCGAGCGCCTTATCGATTTCCACCTGCAAAACGGCACCGACGCCATCCTCACCCTGGGCACCACCGGCGAGAGCGCCACGATGACCGACGACGAGGACAACTCCGTTGTCGCCGCCGTGGTCAAGCAGGTTGCAGGACGCGTCCCCGTCATTGCCGGCTCGGGCTCCAACTCCACGCAGACCATGCTCACCAAGTCGCTTACTTACCAGGGCTTGGGAGCCGACGGCCTGCTGCTCATTACCCCCTACTACAACAAGTCCAACGAAGAGGGTATCTATCAGCACTTTAAGACCGTCGCCGATGCCGTGGACATCCCCTGCATCCTGTACAACATCCCCGGCCGCTGCGGCTGCGGTATCAGCGAGCGAAACGTAGAGCGCCTGGCCGCGCACCCCAACATCATGGGTATTAAGGAGGCCTCGGGCAACGTCGCCTACGCGGCCAAGATCGCCCACCTGCTGTCAGACGACTTCCGCATGTACTCGGGCGAGGACGCGCTTACCGTGCCGCTCATGAGCCTGGGCGCCTCGGGCACCATCAGCGTGTGGGCAGACGTGCAGCCGCAGCTCGTGCATGACATGTGCCGCGCCTATTTGGACGGTGACGTGGCGCGTGCCCGCGATATCCAAATTGCCGGCCAGCCGCTCATCAATGCCCTCTTTAGTGAGGTCAACCCCATCCCCGTCAAAGAGGCGCTCGCCCAGATGGGTATGATCGAGGCAAACTACCGCATGCCGCTGTGCCCCATGGCAGACGACACGCGCTCTGCACTTACCGATGCTCTGAAGGGGGCTGGTCTGCTTGATTAAGACCGTCATTATGGGAACGGGCCGCATGGGCTCGCTCATCCGCACCACCGCCGAGGGCGTTGTCGACGCCGCCGGTCAACCCGTTTTTGATATCGTGGCCCAGATTGGCTTCGATTTGAGCAAGCTCGAGAACGCACCGGCTGCCGATGTGATTATCGACTTCTCGAACGTCGCGACCTTCGACGCCGTCGTCGCCTATGTCGAGCGCACGGGCGCGGCATTGGTCTCAGGCACCACAGGCTACACCCCCGAGCAGATGGACCGCCTGCGTGAGCTGGGCCAGAATGCCCGCGTTATGCACTCGGGCAATTACTCCATCGGTATCGCAGCCCTGCGCCATCTGGTAGCGCAGGCTACACGCGAGCTGCCCGTCTTTGACTGCGAAATCGTCGAGACGCACCACAACCAAAAGGTCGATGCCCCCAGCGGCACCGCCAAGTTGCTGCTCGACGCCGTCGTCGAAGCTGAGCCCGAGGCAGGCTACCACCCCGTCTATGGTCGCGAGGGCATGTGCGGCGCGCGCGATCCCAAGGAAATCGGCATGCACTCGCTGCGCGGCGGCACCGTCGCCGGCGTGCACGAGGTAAGCTTTTTCGGCCAGGACGAGGAGGTCACGCTCACGCACCGCGCCACGAGCCGTCAGATCTTCGTCAACGGCGCCCTGGCAGCCGCGCAGAAGCTCGTCACCCGCGAGCCTGGCTTCTATACGTTCGACCAGGTCATGTTTGCCTAACCAGGTATCAACCGGATCCACTCAAAGGAGAGACAGCAAATGAGTAATGCAGCCGAGATGGATGCACAGGAGATTATCAACTACATCGCAACCGCGCCCAAGAAAACGCCCGTCAAACTGTACGTGCGCGAAAAGCCGGGCATGAAGGTCCAGTGGGGCAATGCGCACGTCTACGGCGGTCGTCGTGGCAAGACCGTCTTTGGTGACTGGGATAGGCTCAAGGCAATCCTCGACGCCAACGCCGACTCCATCGACTACTACGACGTAGAGAACGACTGCCGCAACTCCGCCGTGCCCATGCTCGACCTCAAGGGTATCAACGCCCGCATCGAGCCGGGCGCGATCATCCGCGACCGTGTCGAGATTGGCGATCGCGCCGTCATCATGATGGGCGCCATCATCAACATCGGCTCCGTCATTGGCGAAGGCTCCATGATCGACATGGGCGCTGTGCTGGGCGGCCGCGCCACCGTGGGCAAGAACTGCCACATCGGCGCCGGCACCGTGCTGGCAGGCGTCGTGGAGCCCGCCAGTGCCACGCCCGTCATCATCGAGGACGACGTTATGATCGGCGCCAATGCCGTGGTCCTGGAGGGCGTGCACGTAGGCAAGGGCGCTGTCGTTGCCGCCGGCGCCGTGTGCGTCGAGGACGTCCCCGCCGGTGCCGTCGTGGCCGGTGTCCCCGCCCGCGTCATCAAGATGCGCGACGAGAAGACCGACAGCAAGACCGGTCTCGAAGAGGGCTTACGCCAACTCTAGGGTTACGCGGTTTTACCAAACCGCGTAACTAGTCGACGCTGCACCTTTGGTTCCGTCGTTCTAACGAACGACGGATCTCTCGACGCTGCAAACGCCCCTAAGCGGCAATCTGACGTTCAATCGTCGGTCGCGTACCAAAGTACGCTTCCCTCCTCTTTCACGTCACCTTGCTCGCTTAGGG